>JAUVWM010000154.1 GCA_030604105.1 Dehalococcoidaceae bacterium | reverse complement strand
TATAGTCGGCCACAATGCCGTAGGCGGCCTCTTTGAATATATTGGCTTCAGGGTCCTTATTTATGGCCACGATGTTCTTTGCCCCGGAACACCCTGCCATGTGCTGGCTGGAGCCGGAGAGGGCCACAGCCAGGTAAAAGTCAGGGGTGACTATCTTGCCGGTGAGTCCCACCTGCCATGTCGTTGGCACCCAGCCGCTATCGCAGGGCGGCCTGGTGGCGCCGACCGCCGCTCCCAGGACCTTGGCCAACTCCTCCAGTTGCTTGAAGCCCTCCTCGCCGCCAATGCCCCGGCCACCGCTGACCACCACCTCGGCGTCTTCCAGCTTGACCCCGGCCACCTCCTCCTTCACCTTCTCCAGGACCTTGACCTTGAGCGTCGACGGGTCTATGCCAGCCTCTATGCTTATGACCTCGCCTTGCCGGGAATCATCGCGCTCCAGGGGGGACATGGCCTTCATCCTGACCGTGGCTATCTGAGGCAGGGCGGCCTCTGAGGTGAACACCGCCTGGGCATTCCCCCCATAGACGGGATGAATTTGCTCCAGCTTCTTGGTCTCGGGGTTTATGCCCAGCTGGATGCAGTCCATAGTTAAGCCCGCGCCCAGCCTGAAGGCCAGCCTCGGCGCTAGGTCGCGCCCGGTGGAGGTCTGCCCCAAGAGCAGGATGCTGGGCATGGCCTGCTTGGTCACCTTTTCCATGGCCGCCACGTAGGAATCCGTCTGATAGTCTTTGAGCAGCGGGTCATCGACGACATAGACCTTATCCGCCCCGAAGGCGATGGCCTCCTTGGCCAGAGTCCCCACCCCGCTCCCGACCAAGACCGCACTCGTTTCCCCGCCCAAGTCATCGGCCAGCTTCCGAGCGCAGCCCAAAAGTTCCGTCGTTATTGCCGCCAGCCTTCCCTCCACCACCTCACCGAAAACCATCACTCCCTTATTCTCAGCCATAACACTGCCTCCTTACAGGTTTGGTAGCACCTGGGCTAGATTATCTTTGCCTCCCTCAATTTCAAAGCCAGATTGATGGCCGCCTCCTCCACGTTCTCACCCTCTATTATCTGGCACTTACCTTCCTTGACCGGCTGGAATAGCTTGGCCAGATTCATGTGCCTGCCGGCGGCGCCGACCTGGGAGCGATCGGCCCCGATATCCTCAGGCGCCCAGATTATGGGCTGTTTCTTGGCCGCCGCCATGATCCCCTTCAGGGCAGCGTAGCGGGGCTCACCCAGCTCGTTTGACACCGTGATCAGGGCCGGCAGCTCCACCTCGAGCACCTCATAGCCATCGGCTATCACCCGCTCCACCCGGGCCTTACCGTCGCTGATCTCCACCTTCCTGGCCAGCGTCACACTGGGAATCCCCAGAAACTCGGCGATGCCGGCGCCAACCTGTCCCGCATCCCAGTCCGCGGCCTGCCGGCCGCAGAAGATGAGGTCATATTCCCCTATTTTCTTGATAGCCATGGCCAGGGCATAAGCCGTTGACCAGCTGTCGCCCTCGTCGAAGGCCGCATCCTCCAGGAGGACAAGCTCATCGGCGCCCATGGACAGGGGTTTCTTGACCACATCCCGGACCAGGCCCGTGCCCAGGGTGATCACGGTGATCTTGCCCCCCTGGGCATCCTTGACGCGCAGCGCCGCCTCGACCGCGTTCTCGTCGAAGGGGCTTATCACCGGCGCCACGCCGGGCGGGGGGACAACCTTATTGGTGCTGGGGTCGATCTTGAAACTGGATGGGGGTGCCTCGGGGTCAAGCACCTGTTTAGCGCAAACGATCATGTTCATGGCAAGTTACCCTCCTTCTGTGCCAATATGGTGTCGCCAGGCTCGACCGGTTGATAAATTTACCACTGAGCCTGCCCCGTGTCAAGCCAGGCTCCGTTCACACCTCGACTATCACTGCCCTCTCCATGCCGCTCAGATCTGGTGCCAGCCCCACCCGGGCATGGGGAAAGTGAGACTCCGCCAGGCTGGTTACCGCCCCCGCCTGTCCCCTGCCCACCTCCAAAACGAGGCAGCCCTGGGGGCGGAGCTTCCCCCCCGCCTGGGCCAGGAGCCGACCTATACTCTCCAGCCCGTCGGCGCCACCGGCCAGGGCGGACATCGGCTCAAACCAGCGTATCTCAGCGCTCAGCTGGCCCAGCGCCCCCTCCTCGATATAGGGCAGGTTGGCCACGATGAGGTCTACGGGCTGGGGGAGGGGGGCCAGCATATCGCCCTGGAGCAGCCAGACCCGGTCCGCCACCTTATGCCGCTCGCAGTTGACGGCGGCTACCTCCAGGGCGGCGGCGGAGGCATCCGTGGCGTAGATTTTTGACTGGGGCAGGTTTAGGGCCAGGCTGATGGCGATGGCGCCGCTGCCGGTGCCGATGTCGGCGATCAGGCGGCGTGGGCTGCCCGGGGGGCGGCGGGCAAGCTCGATGGCCTTCTCCACCAGGAGCTCGCTCTCGGGGCGGGGGATGAGGACGCGATGGTCAACGTGGAGATCGAGGCCGAAGAACTCGCGGCGTTCCATAATATAGGCTGTGGGCTCGTGGGCGAGCCTGCGCCCTATCAGCTGCCAGAACGTTTCCGTCTTATCCGGTGGAAATTCCTGTCCCAGCTCGGCATAGAGGCCGGTTCTGCTCATCCTCAGGGCATGCCTCAGCAACAGCTCAGCTTCCAGAGGGGCATCCTCGATATCATGGGAGGCAAGTGCCTCTGAAGCTCGCTGTAGCGCCTGCCTCAAGATCACGCCGCTTGTTCCTCCACCTGCCTCGCCTGCATCTCAGCGGCAACGGCGTTGATGAGCTCGTCCAGGCTCCCTTCCAGGATTTCATTCAGGTTGTGAAAGTTGAGGCCGGCGTGATGGTCGGAGATCCGATCTTGGGGGAAGTTATAGGTACGGATCTTCTCCGCGCGATCGCCGGTGCCCACCTGAGAGCGGCGCTCTCTGCTCAGCTCCTCCGATTGCTTGCGCTGCTCTCTATCGAAGAGGCGGGCCCGGAGCACGGCCATAGCCTTCGTTCGGTTTCTCAATTGCGAGCGCTCATCCTGGCAGGTGGCCACCATGCCTGTAGGCAGATGGGTGATGCGCACCGCGGTGGCCACCTTGTTCACATTCTGCCCCCCGGCACCCCGGGCGTGGAAGATGTCCACCCGCAGCTCCTCAGGAGCGATCTCGACCTCCACCTCCTCCGCCTCGGGCAGGACGGCCACCGTGGCCGTGGAGGTGTGAATTCGCCCCGAGGTCTCCGTCATCGGCACCCTCTGCACCCGATGCACCCCACGCTCATACTTCAGCCGAC
>JAUVWM010000013.1 GCA_030604105.1 Dehalococcoidaceae bacterium | reverse complement strand
TTCGGGTTATGGCCATTGCCCCGATCGATCTTATCCCTGAGCTTCTGAGCCATGACTCCCAAACGAATTGCCTGAGCCAGAAAGATATCAAGGTCGATATCCTCGATGTTGACACCGGGGCCATCAAGGTGCAGAATTTCCTGGAGGTCGGTATCGGTGAGGTGGTCGCAGCTACGTCTCGCCGAAAGTGCTGGTGAACACCGGCGAGGGCCAGTCCTACTCCGGGGCGGAGATTATGGGCCTGATGGAGGCGGTGGGCTTTGTGGGGCCCAGGGTGATCCCCCTTCCCGAGATGGTGCGCACCTCCCTGGTTATGTCGGCCAAGCCCTAGAAGCCATGATGGTATACAGCATAACTCCAGACTGACCCGGCACAGGAGGCATCAAATGGCAGCACGGAAATCACCCGGGACTGCCCCCCAAACCCTGGAAATGCCATCGCAAAAGATGGCGGTGGTCTATGCCAAAGGCGCCCCGGATAAGGTCTTCCCTGAAGTTATGCCGGCGCTGTACGGTTCAGTTTACACTCTAAAATTTGACCTTAAGAAGCAGGGAATGCCTACCTTTAAAGTCGGCGGTCTCCGTGCCCGCTATCCTGATGCCCATCTTGTGCCTAAAGACGAATGGATTCACATTATTGGGTTGCCCATTCCTGAGGATACTACCTCCCTGCCCCAGAAGGTGCCCAATGTTGAGGTCAAGATTGAGATCTGGGAATATGGCTCGGTAGCCCAGATGCTTCACCTCGGACCTTACGATGAAGAGCACCCTACTGTTGAGCGCCTACGCCGGTTCATCGAAGAAAGCGGTTATGAGATAGCTGGACTTCACGAAGAGGAATACCTCACCCGACCTAATGCCAAAGTCCCCAAGACCATCATCAGGTATCAGGTAAGGAAGATAGAGCAGGAATAAGATGCTTGAAAAGAACGCTCATCCACTGGGCTTCGGCCATTGGCCCTGCGCTCTCGATTTCTATCTGTCGAAACCAACGGAAATAGCGATAGTCGGCCGATTCTCAAGTGGGGAAGGGGGGACTCGAACCCCCACGCCCGAGGGCACATGATCCTAAATCATGCTCGTCTGCCAGTTCCGACACTTCCCCCTGCCATACTATAGCATTTGGCAAGTCCTGCCTCAAGCCATTCTAGAAGGCTGCGAGTTAGCACCCCCTGTGGGGAATTTGCCATCTTTATGATAGCGTCTATGGATTTGAACGGTGTATAATCTAGAGATTGTCACAGGAGACATGGCAGGGTGACAGGTTTTCTTTTCATACTGGGAGGCCTCCTTGTCAGCGGGGCTGCTATTCCACAGTTGCTGCGCCTGATAAGGAGAAAAAGCTCCAAGGATATTAGCCTTCTATTCTATTCTGTCCTGTTACTGGGGATCCTCTCGCTGGAAGTCGCCGGGATACTCGATGGGCAGGTGTTTTTCCCCATAGCCAATGGGCTGGCTTTGATTATGACAACTGTTATTTGGGCGTTTGTAGTGAAGTATAGATGAAAAAAGGGATTCAGCTCCCCTATCTTGCCCGTGCCCATTCAACAAACTGGGCTGTGCTCTGGAAGGTCTGGACAAGCTCATCGGAGAACACTTCTGCGCTGGCGTATTGCTCCTTTCCATAGTTGAGGAGCATGCTTGCCAGGAAAACCGCCATATCCTCACAATCGTCTATTTCCTGCTCCGTCCGGTGCAATTCATTGCTCAGGGCTGCGTATCTCCAAGAGCCCATGCCGATAATGAGTAACGCTATGAGCAAAAAGGATAAACCTTTTAACTGTCTCATGCCCATCCCCCAGTCGTTTCCATTAATTTAATTATAATATCAATGGGCGCTGATAGGGGATTCCAGGCGCTTTTGGACTTCCCCAGCAGCCAATGTCATGGCCCTAGGCAATGGAGTGACGGTTGACCATGGTCATGTCCCACTGCTATCATAACGAGGTAGATGTGAGCCCAGAGTACAACTGCCGGGGGCAGAATTTAGCTACAAAAGGGAGGATGGCGAACATGGAATGGGGGATGGCGAACCGTATGGCACAGCTCATCCAGTCGGACGGGCGCTGTTTATTTCTGCCGGTAGATCATGGATATTTTCAAGGGCCTACCAGGAATCTGGAAGAGCCGCGTAAGACTCTGGAGCCGCTTCTCCCTTATGCTGATGCTATCTTCATCACCAGAGGAGTGGTGCGCTCATCACTGGATGCCGACAGGGCTAAGCCAATCATCCTCAGAGTGTCCGGCGGCACCAGCATGGTTGGCAAAGACCTGGCCAATGAAGGCATCACCACCTCCATAGAAGAGGTCGTCCGCCTCAATGCGGCGGCAATGGGCCTCTCCATCTTTGTCGGCACCGAGTATGAGCATGAGTCGCTACTGAATCTATCAAAGCTTGTCGATGAAGGCGAAAGGTATGGCATTCCAGTGATGGCGGTCACCGCCGTGGGCAAAGAGCTGGGAAAGCGGGACGCTCGCTACCTTGCTCTAAGCTGTCGCATTGCCGCTGAATTGGGCGCACGTGTGGTGAAGACCTACTGGTGTGAGGAAGGCTTTGAAAAGGTGGTACAGGGCTGTCCCGTTCCCGTGGTTATGGCCGGCGGGCCTCAGGTGGAAACCGAGCTTGAGGTATTCGAGTTTGTCCATGACGGCATTCAGAAAGGGTCCATAGGGGTCAATCTGGGTAGGAACATCTGGCAAAACGACCACCCGGTGGCCATGATCAGGGCGATACGGGCCGTTGTCCACGAAAAGGCCACCCCGAAACAGGCTCAAGAGTTATATGATAGTGTGAAAAATAGTGGGAGATAGGTTATGGAAATATGGACTATCATAGCGCTCGTTATCGGCATAGTCGTGGGAATCCTGATAGCCTTTGTCCTCTTTAGAGCGTCAGTCAGATGGGAGAGAGGAGCCGCTAGAGAGGCGCTCGAAAGGGAGAGAGAATCCACCAGGCAGGAACTGGAAGCGGAATTCGAGAGGATACGGATGGAGTGGGAGCGCAGGATCAGGCAGGAAGCAATAGAGGCCAGCCAGGCCGTGATACGGGGGAGGGTCGGAGAGCAGTTCGCTCCCCTATTACCGCTCTTTAAATACAATCCCTCAGATGCCAGGTTCATAGGCTCACCGATAGATTTTGTGGTTTTTGATGGCTATTCAAGCGCCAAGGACGGCACTCTTGACCGTCCCCTCAACATCGTTTTTGTAGAGGTCAAGACATCGAAGAGACCGAGGCTGACTAAAGAGGCACGCCTGTTGAGAGACGCTATTCAGGAAGGTAATATCGAGTACGAGCTTATCAACATTGAAGTTCCCGAATAAGAGGCCATTGGGCACTGTAGAAGTTATCCGCTGAGGGTGAAATAGAGTGCGCGTTGCCATGTACTACAGCAACAACGATGTGCGGCTGGAGGAGATGCCCACGCCGCAGATCGGCCCCGGTGAGCTGCTGGTGCGCATAGAGGCCAGCGGCATCTGCGGTAGCGATGTGATGGAGTGGTACCGCCTTGACAAGGTGCCCCTGGTGCTTGGCCACGAGATCGCCGGGGAGATCGTCGCTGTAGGGGGGAAGGTGGGGAAGGGGGGGGTGAAAGGGGAGATGGAACGCTACAAGGAGGGCGACCGGGTCTCAGCCTCCCATCATGTGCCGTGCAACACATGTCACTATTGCCTGAGCGGCAATCATACCGTGTGCGATACCCTGCGCCGGACGAATTTCGATCCCGGCGGCTTCGCCGAGTATGTACGCTTACCAGCCATCAACGTGGACCGAGGGGTATATCTGCTGCCTCACGAGGTATCTTTCGAGGAGGCGACTTTCATCGAGCCTCTGGCCTGCGTCCTGCGCGGGCAAAGGCGGGCAGGCATGAAGCCGGGCCACAGCGTGCTCGTTATCGGCTGCGGCATCGCCGGGTTACTTCATGTGCAGCTGGCCCGTGCCCTGGGGGCAGGCGTTATCGCGGCCACGGATATCGTTGACTACCGGCTGGAGGCGGCGAGGCGGTTCGGGGCCGATGCTTCGCTGCCCGCTGAGGAGGATATCCCAGCCCGTCTGCGCCAGCTCAACGAGGGCCGGCTGGCCGATCTTGTGATAGTATGCACCGGAGCCGAGCCAGCCCTGACCCAGGCTCTACAGTCGGTGGAGCGCGGAGGTACCGTTCTCCTCTTTGCGCCCACAAATCCCGGGGTCGTCATTCCCATCTCGGTAAATGACGTGTTCTGGCGCAGTGACACGACGCTCACTACATCGTATGCCGGCAGCCCCGCGGACTATAAGGCGGCGCTGGAACTGATCCGCGCCGGCAGCCTGCGCGTGCGCGACATGATCACCCACCGGCTGGGCCTGGCGGAGTCAGGCCTCGGCTTCCAAGTTGTGGCTGCCGCCCGGGACTCGATCAAGGTGATTATCCTGCCTCAGAGATAGCCGGCAGGCAATATGCAGGACCTCTACTCAAATGCCCCTTCCTGTATCAACCGGACGAACTCATCATCGGACATGCCCAGGAACTCCCGGCAGACAAACTCATTGTGCTCGCCGAGGCAGGGGGCAGACCTCCCCTCCAGTGGAGGGGGGTGGGACAGCGTGAAGGGAAGGTCCAGATACTCGTAGGAGCCTATCTCCCGATGATTATCGATATGTCTGTAGAACTGCCGGTGCCTTAGCTGGACGTCCTGAGCCAGGTCCTGGGCATTCTGAACCACGCCCGCGGCCACCCCCGCCTCCTGCATCAGGGCCATCACCTCCTCGGCTGAATGGTCCGCCGTCCACTCCCCCACCAGCCGGTCCAGCTCATCCACGTTCTCAAGCCTGGCCATAAGGGTGGAGAACCTGGGGGCCTCGGTCCAGGGCGGGTTGCCGATAACCCGGCAGAAGGCCCGCCACTCCCCGTCGGTGAAAACGCCTATGGCGCACCAGCGGTCGTCTCCCCGGCAGCGATAGGCACCGTGGGGGGCGGCATAGGGGCAGCGGTTTCCCATCCTCTGCGCCTCTCGCCCATTCGCCGAGTAGTCCAGGAGGGCGGGCGCCAGGAAATGCAGGCCAGTCTCGAACTGAGACAGGTCGAAATACATTCCCCTGCCCGTCTGGCGCCGGTAGTCGAGCGCCGCCAGCAAAGCCACTGCCCCAAAATAGGGGGCTATGTAATCGGTGTAGGCGAAATAGGGGCCCGCCGGAGTGCGATCCGGCCAGCCAATGATATCGGTGAAACCAGACAGGGCCTGCAACTGAGCCCCCGCCCCCGGCCGGCTGGCCAGTGGGCCCGTCTGCCCCAGGTTGGACAGGCTGATCATAATGATATCCGGCTTCACCTGCCTGAGCTCCTCGTAGCCCAGACCGAAACCCTCCATTGTCCCTGGAGCAAAGTTTTCGGCCGCGATGTCGGCCCAGGCAACAAGCCTCTTGGCGACCTCTACCCCCCCGGGATGTCTCAGATTTAAGGTTATCCCATACTTGTTGGTCTGGCCAGTGGCAGTCAGCAGGGAGCGATCCAGCCCGAGTATGTCGTCCCTGAAAGGGCCGAAAGTCCTGGCCGGGTCGACCCTGGTTTTCGACTCCACCCGGACCACCTGGGCACCGAGGAAAGCCAGGTATCTGGTGGTCAGGGGGCCGGCTGCCATCCAGCTGAAGTCAGCGACCTTCACTCCCTCCAACGCCTTCTCTGACATCTCTTCCCTCGCCTTCCGCGTCAAATTCAAATAGCCCCGACCTGCTTCAGCGTGGTCAACTCCTCCCGGGACAGCCCCAGCTCGTCGCCGAGGATCTCCAGGTTGTGCTCCCCGATGAGCGGCGGCCGGCGCTGGATTCCACAGGAGGTTCCCGACGCCTTGGTGAATGGGCCGGGATAGGTAATGGCGGCACCCAGTTCGGGGTGCTCCACCTCCTCCCAGAAATCCCTGGCACCCAGCTGCCTGTCCTCCAGCAGGTCCTTGGACGAGGACACGGGATAGAGGATGATCCGCCTCTTCACTGCTTCCTCAGACAGCTCCGCCTTGGTCCGGGACAGCAGGAAGCGGCCGATAGGCTCCTGGATACGGTCCAGCTCCTCCCTGCTTACCATATTGATGTCGAAGGCCTCCCAGTCTATCTCCCTGAGGAAACCAGGGGCCATCCCCTCGCTCTCCATCCAGGCCACCATCGGGGTCGTGTAATTCTTGGCCATTCTGCTGCCATGTACCGCGAAGCCGACATATCCGTCCTGGCACGGCCAGACCATTCGCTGCTGGCTGCCGGTGGCGACCTTCAGGCGAAGCGACCCGCCCCGCCTGACAGTGAGCTGCCTCTCATTCCAGAAGTGCAGGGCATCACCTGTGGAGCCAACCGTACTGGCCTGAGCTGAGACATCGACATGCTGCCCCTCTCCCGTTGCCTCCCGGTAGTTGTAGGCGACCAGTGTGGCCACGGCGGCTGACATCGAGGCGTGAAGATAGGCCTGAGGGCAACCGAAGCGAACCGGGGGCCGGTCCGGATCGCCGCAGAGGTACATATAACCCCCCAGGGCCATGACCACGATATCACTCGCCTTGTAGTCCCGGTAGGGGCCGCTCTGACCAAAGGGGGTGATGGAGGCCATGATAATCTTCGGGTTTATCTCAGCCAGCTCGGGGTAGCCCAAGCCTAGCTTGTCCAGGTAACCCGGAGGGAAGGACTCGATGACGAAGTCCGCGCTCCTTGCCAGCCTGCGGAAGAGGAGCTTGCCATCCTGGGTCTCAATGTTGAGGGTTATACCACGCTTATTGGTATTGAAGGCAAACCAGAAGAGGCCTCTCTCGGGATGGGGGATGTCATGGTAGAAGGGGCCGATGTTGCGGGCCGGGTCGCCGCCGGGCCTTTCCACCTTGATGACGTCGACGCCCAGATCGCCCAGGACCTTGCCGCAGAGCAGACCCCTCTCATCCGTCAGGTCCAGGGCTCGCAGCCCCGGCAGGATTTTGGCCTGGTGGTCGCTCATCAGTCCCTTCCGCAGGCGATAATTGTAGCAGTTGCCAGACATGCTGTCAAACTCTTGACAAGGGGGATGGCGGCGCTGTAATCTGAATACTAAGTTCGGTCTGAACAATACTTCAAAAACGCTCAGCCACATGTTACAATTGCGTTAGGCAAAATGGGTTACTCACTAGGCGTGGACATTGGCTCCGTCAATGTCAAAGTGGCACTCCTCGATGACAACCTAAGTGTCGTCCAGCTTGATACCCAGCAGGTAACCTCCAGCCCCAAGGTCGCCGTCACCTCGCTTATCTCCAGACTGGGCAAAGAGTTCGATCTTGAAGGGATCGCCACCGCCGGCGTATCCGGCTGCGGCCGGGCGGTGATCCCCAAGGAGCTCAACTGGTCGGAGTACAGCAGTTCACTGTCGATCGCCTGCGGCCTGCTTCGCTCCCACGCCGACGTCAAGACCATCATACAGATCGGCGGCCAGAGCTCACTGGTGATCGGCCTTGAGGACGGACTGAGCAAGCCCTGGAAAGTGGCGTCAAACCCCCTCTGCGCAGCGGGCACGGGAAGGTTCCTCGAGCAACAGGCATACAGGCTCGGGATCAGCATGGACGATTTCGCCCGCCTGGCGCTGAACTGCCAGGAGAGCCCGCCCAGGATAGCCGCCAGATGCAGCGTCTTTGCCAAGACCGACCTCATCCACCTGCAGCAAAAGGGCGTCTCGCTGCCCAGCATGCTCTATGCCCTGTGTGAAAGCATAGCTCGAATGGTCGCTTCGCTCAAGAAGGGGCCTTTTGAGGAGCCAGTCTATTTCGTCGGCGGCATTGCTGCCAATAATGCCATAGCCAAGTCGCTCGATGATATGCTCTCCGCCAGAAACGGGCATCGGGTACATGCCATCGTCCCCGAAAACTATCTTCACCTTGAGGCCTTGGGGTCAGCTCTGCTTTCCCGGGAATCGGGGGTGAGCTCCACCGTGATCCTCCTGCCTGAGGCGGATGCCCGGCAGCGCTATTTCGAGATGCCCGGGCTGGAGAGAACCAGCCAGCAGGATGGCGAGCCCCCCCCTCCAATAGAGGAACCGCTCACAGGCTATCTCGGGGTCGATGTTGGCTCTACCAGCACCAAGGCGGTCATAGTTGACGAGTCCGGCACCAGGGTCGTGGCCAAGAACTACCTGATGACCGCAGGAAAGCCTGTCGATGCCGTCAAGCAGGTATTCCGCAACCTGCTCCAGGATGGCGCGGACAAGGCCAGAATAGCCGGCGTGGGTGTCACCGGCTCCGGGAGATACCTGGTTGGCGGCTTCATCAGCGCCGACCTGATAAAGAACGAGATCACCGCCCAGACAAGGGCCGCCGCCGAGATAGACCCTGAAGCGGACATCATTGAGATCGGTGGCCAGGACTCCAAGCTTGTCATCAAGCGAAACAGCGTCGTCGTCGATTACCAGATGAACAAGGCATGCGCTGCCGGGACCGGCAGCTTCATCGATGAGCTGGCTGAAATGCTCGGCGTCTCGGTCACCAATGGAGATTTCGCTGAGCTGGCCTTCCAGGCACCCCATACCATCGATCTGGGAACGAGGTGCGCCGCCTTTATGGGACAGGCGGTTGCCTCAGCCCTACAGGAAGGTGTGTCACTGGAGGTCATTGCTGCCAGCCTTTCCAACTCGATAGCCGGGAATTACCTTTCCAAGGTGGTGGGTACCAGGAAACTGGGCAACAAGGTCATCCTCACCGGGGCGGTATTCTACAACCGGGCCGTGGTCTCTGCCTTCCGTAAGCAACTTGAGGGGAAGGCCCTGAGGGTGGCCCAGCATAAGGAGGTGAGCGGCGCCATAGGTGCCGCCCTTCTGGCAAAGGAGCAAATATCGGGGGAGGAGTCGAGGTTCAAGGGATTCCAGAAGGTCATCGACAGCGAGTGCAACCTTTCCACCTTCATCTGCAAGGGATGCGACAATAACTGCACCATCACTCGCATGCAGCTGCCCGATGACAACCCCACGTTCTACGGCAGCAGGTGCGACCGCTATGACAGCACCCTGAGCCAAGAGAGGCGAGAGACCCTTTTCGATGAGCGCGAGAGGCTGCTGTTTGGCGAATACAAGGAAGGATGCGGCACCGGGCCTGCGGTGGGCATCCCCAGAGCGCTCATGGTATATGACTACGCGCCGCTGCTGATCGGCTTCCTCAACGCCCTGGGCGTAAGGGTTGTCCTTTCCAGCAAGACCACCAAGCAAGTGATGGAGCATGCTGTCGAGCTGAGCTACAGCGACAGCTGCTTCCCCCTCAAGCTGCTGCATGGCCATGTCGCCAGCCTCAATGACGCCGACTATATCCTCTATCCCTGTGCTATCCGCATGGGCGTTAAAGAGGGGGATGAGAATCAGAAATACGCCTGCCCCCTGGTTCAGGCATCTCCGTTCATAGTACGCCAGGCCCTCGACCTGGAAAAACGGCTGTTGATACCGATAATCGACTTCAGCCGGGGCGATGCCGACACCGTAAAAAGCCTGGCAGATGTCGCAGTGGAGATGGGGTTCAGCAGAAGACAAGGCAAGAGGGCAGCCCTGGCTGGCGTTGGGGCACAGCGCAGGTTCGAGGCAGAT
The DNA here is from genome assembly GCA_030604105.1 of Dehalococcoidaceae bacterium. Taxonomy (GTDB): domain Bacteria; phylum Chloroflexota; class Dehalococcoidia; order JAUVWM01; family JAUVWM01; genus JAUVWM01. The sequence goes on along the minus strand of JAUVWM010000013.1, from coordinate 6,576 downwards.
CAAGCTGAACTCGGCAGGAGGGCGCTTCAGCAGCTTGGCCAAAACGGCCAACTGGGTGTAGTGCTCTTCTCCAGGTCCTATATGTCGCAGGACTCCGGGGCAAACCTGGGCATAGCTGAGAAACTTGCCCAGCTTGATGTAGTGCCCATACCGCTTGATTTCCTGCCGCTTGCTTTGGTGGATATCAAGCTATACTCAGACCGTCCATATTGGTTCTCCGAGGGCAAACACATCGCCGGCGCCGCCATAGTGGCGCCATCCCCATCGCTGTACGGGCTGGTGCTGACAAACTTCGGATGCGGTCCCAACTCGTTCATACTCAATATCGTCGAAGATATCATGGGTGGCAAGCCTTTGGGTCAGCTGGAAATCGACGAGCATGCCGCCGAGGCTGGCATTGTTACCCGCCTTGAGGCCTTCGTAGACACGATTAAGGGGTTCGCCCGCTCCAGCAAACTGCATGAAGTCCGACACGAGGACATCTATAGGGGGGCGTCTACAGTCACCAGCTCGAAGAAGACCCTGCTGATACCCAGGATGGCGCCCCATGCCGAGTTACTAGGGGCAGCCATAGAGGCCTGTGGGTCCAGGGCAATTGTGCTTCCCGAACAAGACGAACGGAACCTCGTCTACAGCAACCAGGTGACATCGGGCAAGGAATGCCTGCCATACCGCGTAACCCTGGGCGACTTCATGAGGTTCTTCTATGAAAACGGCGCTGACTCCTCGACATCCCTGGGGTTCATGGCTGGCTCATTCGGGCCATGCCGCTTTGGGAAATATGCTCTGGAACAGATGAGGATACTCAAGGAAATCGGCTTTGACCTTCCTCTACAGACCAGCATGTCAAACAACGCCTATCGCGATTTTGACCTCGGCCCCGATTTTGAGCGTCTGGCCTGGAAGGGCGTTGTGGCTGCGGACTATTTGCAGAAACTGCTGTGGCGCACCCGTCCTTACGAGAAACGGGCCGGCTCAGCGGACTTGCTCTTCAGCGAACGCCTGGGCATGATCGCAAACCGCCTTCGTGCCAAAGAAAGCTACGATGATGTCCTACGGCAGGCAACCTCCGAGTTCAAGTCCCTGATCACCCCCGACCTGCCCAGAAGGCCGCTGGTTGGCATTAACGGCGAGATCTTTCTGCGCTCCAACAGCTTCAGCAATAGCGACCTGGTGAGGGCCTGCGAGGAGGCAGGCCTCGAAGTAGTCGTCTCTCCGGTGGGGGAGTGGATCAAATATACCTCCTACCGCAATGTCGAGGACGCCGTCAGGGAACGGGATGTCAAGAAAATGATAGTGGGCTATATCAAGAAGCTGGTGCAGGAGCGTGATGAGCGTAAGGTAGCCATCAATTGCCGGGAACTCGTCGATGTGAGAGAGCCTTCAACAGCGGAAATAGTGGCGCTGTCGAGCCGATATCTCTCCCCCAAATGTGGCAGCGAGGCAGTTCTCAGCATAGGTAGCGGAATCGAATGGCTGGAGAACCCCAAGTTCGCCGGCGTGATATCGGTAATGCCCCACGGCTGTATGCCCGGCGGCATTGTGGCTGCCATGTCGGAGAAGTTCAGCACGATGCATGAAAAGCCCTGGACCAGCCTCACCTACGACGGTTTCTTGGAGACCTCCAACCTGGCAAAGATCAACAATTTTGCCGAAGTCATCAAGTTCCGCAGGAAAGATGTTTAGATAGGCCTGCCCGCTTCCTCCTGGTGGCAAGTGGCATCCGCTAACTCTCCCCACAAACCCTGCTTGTAGCTACCTATCAGCCGCACCGGCAGCAGTTTATTGGTCAACGGTTCCTCGCTTCTGGCAAATACCCTGATAGCGTTGTCACTCAGCCCGGACCATATCCCTGCTCCCTCTGCCGCCCCTTCCCACAATGGCGTCAGCGTTCGCCCCAAAAATCGCTCCCGGAAGCGCTGAGCGCTGTCCCCGGCCAAAGCCAGCATCTGCCCTTTTCGCCTATTCTTCAGTCGCGGTTCAACCTGGTCCCGCATTCCGGCCGCTGCCGTGCCCGCCCGAGGTGAGTAGGGGAAAACATGAAGGGCGGCGAAGCCGATCTCCTGGCAGAAACGGTAGCTCTCCTCAAACTCCTGGTCGCTTTCACCGGGGAAGCCGACGATGATATCGCTGGTGATGGCTATGTCAGGGAGACGCTCTCGGACCAGGCTGACGGCGCGGCGATAATCTGTTTTCGAGTAACATCGCCCCATCCGTGTGAGCACCGCCTGGCTGCCGCTCTGCAGTGGCAAATGAAGGTGGCGGCAGAGTCGCCCATCACGCCAGAGGTGGATAAGGTCTGGGGATATATCCTGAGGCTGGAGGGAGGAGAGGCGCAGTCTCTCCACCACCGTCTCAGCCAGGATACGCTCCAGCAATCGCTTTAGGCCTCCGCCATCTGCGCGGTATGAGCCGATCTTGGTCCCGGTCAGCACAATCTCCTTGTAGCCGGCCTCAACCTTGGCTTTGACCTCGGCCACTACCTGATCGGCAGGCAGGCTGGATTCTCCGCCCCGCACCCAGGGCACAATGCAGTAGGTGCAAAAATCGCGGCAACCATCCTGAATCTTGACCAGGGTGCGAGTTCTCACCCGGGGGTGATGGGTGGGGGGCTCCTGGTCCGGGGCATGAGGCATTTGCCTGGGCACCCCGGTTGCCTGTAGCACCTCCACCAGGCGCCACTTTTCCTCGTTGCCCAGGACAAGGTTCACCCCCGGGAGATCGGCCAGCTCCTGAGGGGCTCTCTGGGCATAGCAACCGATGGCAATTACCAGAGACTTGGGGTTTCTTCGCCGTGCCCATCTCAGCAGATGGCGTGACTTGCGGTCGGCAATATGGGTCACGGTGCAGGTGTTGAGCACATAGATATCAGCTCCCTGGCGGGGGGTGACCAGATGATACCCCGCGGCAGTGAGCTTGCCGGCCAGAAGTTCGGTCTCCGCCTGATTGAGTTTGCACCCCAGGGTCTCTAGGGCGACTGTGCCGCCACCTCGGTACTCCATGTAGATCCACTCGCGTCAAGGCTATTATATCTTCGAGTTTTGCGCTGTCAAGCTGAGTTGGCCCAGGCCAGCCATTGCCACCTTTCACAAATTTTGGTAAGATTTGGTCAAGTCTATCCATACTCAGGGGGGCAATTTGAACCGTCGAGTTGCGGTCACCGGCATGGGGGTCGTTAACCCTTTGGGCCTGGATGTGCCCACTATGTGGCAGGGGCTCATCTCGGGCAAGTCTGCCATTGACTATATCACCCATTTTGACCCCGAGCCTTTCGACACCAAGATCGCTGCCGAGATCAAGGTCTTCGATGCCACCGAGTATATGGATCGCAAGGAAGCGCGGCGCATGGATCGTTTCGCTCAATTCGCTGTGGTCGCCAGCCTGCAGGCAGTGGAACAGGCGGGGCTGAAGATCGACGACAGCAACAGTAGCGATATCGGCGTCATCATCGGCAGCGGAATCGGGGGACTGACAACCCTCTTTGAGCAGGTCAACGTGCTTTTTGAGAGGGGGCCCGACCGCATAAGCCCCTTTCTGGCTCCGATGATGATAGCCGATATGGCCTCGGGACAGGCATCGATCATGCTGGGAGCCAAAGGTCCCAACTTTTGCATCACATCTTCCTGCGCCAGTGGCTCCGAGAGTATTGGCGAGGCCTTCGAGATCATTCGCCGTGGCGATGCCCAGGCGATGATCGCCGGTGGCAGCGAGGCGTCCATTACCCCAATAGGCATGGCCGCTTTCAATGCGGCTCGAGCTCTCTCCACACGGAACCACGAGCCCCAGAAGGCCTCTCGCCCCTTCGATGCTGAACGGGATGGCTTTGTCATGGGGGAGGGGGCGGCAGTGCTGGTTCTGGAGAATCTTTCCCTGGCCATCAAGCGGGGAGCTCATATAGTGGCTGAGCTTGTGGGCTATGGTGCCACCAGCGATGCTTACCACGTCACCCAGCCGGCGGAGAGGGGGGAGGGCGGGGCCAGAGCCATGCGGCTGGCCCTGAAAAAGGCGGGCCTTGAGCCTCAAGATATCGACTATATCAATGCCCACGGCACCTCTACCCCCTTAAATGATAAATTCGAGACCATGGCCATGAAGGATGTATTCGGTGCCGATGCCTATCGGGTCCCCATCAGCGCCACCAAGTCGATGATAGGTCACCTGCTGGGAGCCGGTGGCTCCACCGAGGCGGTGATATCTATCCTGACCATCATCAACGGGATGATCCCGCCGACTATAAATCTCACCAACCCCGATCCCGAATGCGATCTGGACTATGTGCCTCATGTGGCTCGCCAGGCGAGGGTGAGGACTGCGCTGACAACTGCCCTGGGCTTCGGCGGGCATAATTCGGTCCTGGTCTTCAGAGAATATACTGAGGGATAGGCTTGAACCATCGGCGCTGGAAGCTCCTCCCCGCTGCACCAGCTGAGCACCTGGCCAGGATGGCGTCTTTCCCCCCCTTGATGGTTCAGCTCCTTTATGCCCGCGGCATCGCCGAGCCCGCCCAGCTCGAGCCTTTCCTGGCCGCTGATGAGCGGCTGCTGGGCAACCCCTTTCTCCTGCCCGATATGCACCAAGCGGTGGCCAGGGTCTATCGCGCCCTGCTCCTGGGCGAGGAGATCGCCGTATTCGGGGACTTCGATACCGATGGCATCGCCGCCACCGCGCTTCTGGTTCAGGGCCTTTCAGCGCTGGGGGGAAGGGTCATCCCCTACATTCCCCACCGATATGAAGAGGGCTATGGGCTGAACCAGGCCGCTCTGGAAAGCCTCCAGGCACAAGGCGTCAGCCTGGTCATAACCGTTGATTGTGGCATCAGCGACCTGGCTGAGGTGGAGCAGGGGCAAAGGATGGGCCTGGATATAATTATCACCGATCATCACTCGGTGCCGGCCACAATGCCACCGGCTATAGCGGTGGTCGATCCCAAACGATCCGATTCGGCTTATCCCTTCGCTGACCTTGCCGGCGTTGGCGTCGCTTTCAAACTCCTCCACGCCCTGGGCAGGGATAAATTGGGCGACGGACTTCTGGACCTGGTTGCTCTGGGGACGGTGGCCGATATGGTGCCTCTGGTGGCGGAGAACCGCTACCTGGTAAAGCAGGGCCTCAGGCTGCTCAACGAGACCAAGCGCCTGGGATTGCGGGAGATGATGCTCTGCGCCGGGCTTGAGCCGGGCAGTATCGACTCTGAGCGCATCGCCTGGGTATTGGCACCCCGCCTCAATGCTGCAGGAAGGCTGGGCCACGCTCTGGTTAGCTATAAATTGCTCGTGACCGAGTCCCAGGAGGAGGCGTGCCAGCTGGCTTCGGAGCTGGAGGCCAAAAACGCCGAGCGACGGGGGTTGACCACCGAGGTTCTGGCTAAGGCCAGGGAGCAGGCGCTCGGCCTGGGGGCCGATTGCAGCTTGCTGCTGGTGGCCGGGGAGGACTATCACGCCGGGGTTGCGGGCATTGTTGCCGGTAGATTGGCCGAGGAGTTCTATCGGCCCAGCCTCGTCCTCGAGCTGGGTGAGGAGGTAAGTAGAGGCAGTGCCCGTAGTATCCCTGAGTTCAACATCATCGCTGCCCTGAGAGAGTGTGGCCATCTCCTATCCCGCTTCGGGGGGCATCCTCTGGCTGCGGGGCTCACCCTGCCCAGCCATAACATAGCCCCTCTAAATGAGTGCCTGCTCCAGATGGCCACCGCCGAGCTGGCAGAGGTGGATCTCCGTCCGCTGCTGCTCATCGACGCTGAGGTTCCGCTATCGCGCCTCGACGGAGAAAGCCTCAAGACAGTCCAGCAGCTAGCCCCCTTCGGCTATGGCAATCCGATGCCCACGTTCTTGAGCCGGGGGGTGGAGGTGGTGGATTGTCGCCCCGTTGGCAATGGCGGTAAGCACCTGAGACTGAAGCTGAGGGCGGGCAATGTGGTCTGGCCTGGGATTGGCTTCGAGCTGGGTGGGCTTATAGATGAGGTGACGTCCCACCTCGACATCGTCTATAACCTGGGCCTGGATGAGTGGGGTGATGAGAGGATGCTCCAGCTCAGTATCTTGGATTTCGCCCCCGCAGCCACATAACGCTCTCCAGGTGGAATAGCGTTCGGCCCGGTCAAAGAGCTAGACGCTGCTGCGGCCATCATTGCCCTTCACTGCCATCCTCTGTTGCCAAGGCCTGAAGCCTGACCTTCTCCCTGGATGCCCGGTAGATAAGCAGGGGAACGGTGATCGCCATCACCAGGAGGGCGATAAGGTGCGCCTCATGCAAGGGGCCAAGGCGCTCCGGCTCCTCCCTGACGAAGCTGATAAAGAAACGCCCAAAGGAATATAGGGCCAGATAGAAGAGCAGCAGTGCCCCCGCCGGTTTGAGACGCCCCCGCAGCCGCCATACCACGGCGAAGACCACCAGGTCCCATAAGATCTCATATACCGGGGCGGGATGCCCGGCCACCCCTGGTGCGGCGAAAGCATCCTGGTGCGTATAGACAAGCCCCCAGGGCAGCGAGGTAGGTGTGCCATAGGCATCACCGTTGATCGTGCAGCCGATCCTGCCCACAGCCATGGCCAGGATAATCCCCGGCGCGGTCAGGTCGGC
>JAUVWM010000134.1 GCA_030604105.1 Dehalococcoidaceae bacterium | reverse complement strand
GGGCGCAAAAATCCATGACCCAGCCCATCTCCACCCTGGTGGGGTCGACGCTCAGGCGGGGCATCCTGGTGAGCCGGGCCAGTTGCTCGTCATTGTAGTTGCGCTCGTGCTGCATCCGGGAGGTAAGGGCCACCATGGCCAGGTTGTGGGCATTCACGATATCGTTGATGTCTCCGGTAAGCCCCATGGAGAACTCGGTCATGGGAATGAGCAGCGCATTGCCGCCGCCGGCAGCAGTCCCCTTGATGTTCATGGTGGGGCCACCCGAGGGCTGACGGAGACAGCCACCTACGTTCAGGCCCCGTTTGCCCATCCCCTCCATGAGGCCGCACGATGTCGTGCTTTTGCCCTCGCCCAGCGGCGTGGGGGTGATAGCGGTCACCTCGATATACTTGCCGTCCGGCTTGTCCTTGAGGCGCTCGATGATCTTCATGAAATCGAGCTTGGGCGTTCTCCCATAGGGGATGATCTCGTCCTTCTCCAGCCCCAACTTCTCCCGCCACTCATCGGGCGATGGCATGTTGGCTTCGGCCGCCTCTGAGATCTGCCAATCCGCCATCTTGGTCGCATCGTAAGCCATGCAAAAACCTCCTAACTCCGATCGGTATTGATTTGCGGTGAGCGCCGCCCAGCCCCGCTATGCCGACTGCATCTCGGCGGCCCTGACCGTATTAACCAGGAGCATGGTGACCGTCATTGGCCCCACCCCCCCGGGAACCGGGGTGATGGCCTTGGCCTTGGCCTTAATGGCCTCAAAATCCGTATCCCCCACCAGCCGAAAGCCGCTCTTCTTGGTAGCATCCGGGATCCTGTTCACGCCAACATCGATGACCACGGCGCCTTCCTTAATCATGTCCACCGTTATCGCCTTGGCACTACCCATGGCGGCCACCAAGATGTCCGCCTCTCTGGCTACCGAGGCCAGGTCTTTGGTCCCGGTGTGACACATCGTCACCGTGGCATTGGCACCCTTCTTCTTCTGCACCAGGATCGCCATGAGCGGCTTGCCCACGATATTGCTTCTGCCGCAGATGACCACGCGCTTCCCCTCCGGGCTATTGCCGCTGCGAACAAGAAGCTGCTGGACTCCATGAGGGGTGCAGGGCATAAAAAAAGGCTCCCCGATTAGAAGCCGGCCCACATTTACGGGATGGAATCCATCCACGTCCTTTCGCGGGTCGATGGCATTTAAGACCTTGTCGCTATCGATGTGCTTGGGCAAAGGGAGCTGAACCAGGATGCCATGAAACCTGGGATCATTGTTTAGCTCCTCCACCTTGGCCAGAACCTCCTCTTCCCCGGCATCCTCGGGGAGCACTATTGTCTCAGAGTAGATGCCCAGCTCCTCGCTGGCCTTGCTCTTGCCCGAGACATACGATACCGAAGCCGGGTCTTCCCCAACCCGCACCATGACCAGCCCCGGGGTTACCCCCCGCCTCTCCTTGAGCTCCTTCACCTCCTCCTTGAGCTCCCCCCTGATCTCAGCCGCTATCTCCGTCCCCGAGATTATCTCCGCCTCCATATTCTATTCACCCCCTATAAGCCTTGGGCTTTATTTTGCTTTATCTGGCGCCGAGGGCGGTTCCCGAGTAGGGAATAGCCCGCAGCTAACGCTCTCATCACAATATCCCAGGCGGTAGCATTTAGGGTTGAGCTCCGCCCCCAGGCGTGGGGCCACCTTCAGCACCTCGGCCTTGAGCATCTCAAAAAGTCCCACAATCTCCCACTGAGCTTTGAGGCATAGCCGCAGGGAACAGGCATGCATCAGCTCGCGAGCATTCATGCTCATCACCAGTCGCGTCTCCACAGCGCCGGGGAGCACGTAACGAGCGTCCTCAGCCGGGAGGCCCGCCTCAAGCATCTGAGAGTAGAGCTCATGGGCGGCCTCAACCACCCGATGGTACTTATTCTCCAGCTCCGGCCGGGCTGAGATCGTGGCCGGGGTTACGTAATCCAGTTTCTTGAGGGAGACATACCTCTGGCTCTGCTGGGTGTAGCTGGCAAGTCGGTGGCGAACAAGCTGGTGGCTGGTAACTCGGGAGATGCCCTCGATAGCGAAGGTGAAGCTGGCGTGCTCAAAAGGGGAAAGGTGGCCTGCTGCCAGGAGTTGGCTGAGCAGGCTGTCCGCCCGCTCCGGGCTCAGTCTCTCCCAAAGCTCTGTGATGGTGACGGGGGAAACGGATACGCGGGCTGCAGCGGCAATGGTACGCTCTGGGTCCGGGGTATAACTGATAAGGGCTACATGCACCAGATCCACCTCAAACCCTGCTCACCAGATTATATCATGCCTGGATGGGGTTGGCAATGTGCTTGTCGCTTGGAACATTATCCCAAACCAGAGATGTGGTATAATACCAAGCTGGGGAAGACGACTGCCCGTTCATTATTTTACTTGCTGGCGCCGATGCACTATGTAGGCGTGGATATAATAGAGATAGCCCGCATCGAGAGGGCCATAGCCCGCTGGGGGGAACACTTTCTGCGCCGGGTATACACCGAGGCGGAGCTGGAGCTATCCCGTAACCGGGCGCCCGCTCTGGCAGTTCGTTTTGCCGCCAAGGAGGCGGTAATGAAAACCCTGGGCACGGGCCTGGTGGGGATTGGCTGGCAGGAGATCGAGATCCTGTCCAACTCCCAGGGCAAGCCCTGGGTTCGCCTCCAGGGCCGGGCACAGAGCCAGGCCTGGAAGCTGGGCCTGGAGGAGCTGGCTATCAGCCTTTCCCACTCCCGGGAATACGCCCTGGCCTCTGTTGTAGGGGGTGGCAGTGAAAATCGTCACCGCTGATGAGATGCGTGAGATCGAGCGCCGCGCCGCAGGGATAGGTCTGCCCTGGGAGGTGCTCATGGAAAACGCCGGCAAAGCTGTTGCTCAAGAGATCAGGCAGATCTGGGGCAGGGTTGCCGGAAAGCGCGTCCTGATCTTGGTCGGGCCAGGCAACAACGGCGGGGATGGCCTGGTTGCCGCCCGCTATCTCCACGATTGGGGAGCCGATGTTCATGCCTACCTCTGCAGCCAACGGCCGGAGGCCGACTCCAATTATAGGCTGGCCCAGGAGCGGGGATTCCAGCTAACTCAAGCTGCCCAGGACGAGAGCCTGGTCAGCCTGAATAGAGCCCTTTCCTCAGCGGACGCTGTCATTGACGCCCTGTTTGGCACGGGGAAGACCCGCCCCATCGATGGCATTTTCCGCGAGGTGCTGGGAAGGTTGAGGCAAGCTAGGGAGGCCCAGCCCAGGCTCACCACCATTGCTGTGGATCTATCTTCGGGGCTGAACTCCGATACCGGGTCCGCCGACCCTGCTTGCCCCGGTGCCGATATCACTATCACCCTGGGCTATGCCAAATTAGGCCTGTTTGCCCTCCCCGGCTGGGAAAGGGCGGGCAAGCTCATTGTGGCTGACATCGGCTTACCGCCAGACCTGGGTCAGGAGCTGCCCACGGAGCTTATCACCGCCGAGGGGACGAGAGGGGTGCTCCCCCAGCGCCCCCCGGATGCCAACAAGGGCACCTTCGGCCGCGTTCTGGTAACGGCGGGATCGATAAACTACATCGGTGCTGCCTACTTGGCCTGCGCCGGGGCCACTCGGGTGGGAGCAGGGCTAGTGACACTGGCTACAGCTCAAAGCCTTCAGCCCACCTTGGCCGCGAAACTGACCGAGGTAACCTACGCCCCCCTGCCCGAATCGGAGCCAGGTCTTATTGCCGCTGAGGCCACCGGCGTTCTCCAGGAACGGCTCCCCGACTATAACGTCTTGCTTCTGGGATGCGGTCTGGGACAGAGCCCTTCGGTGATCGAGTTTATCACGTCGTCGCTCCTGTCCCAGCCGGCCTCCCTGCCGGCGCTGGTGCTCGATGCTGACGCCCTCAACACCCTGGCCAACATACCCCAATGGTGGCACAGGCTTTCCCAGGATGCTATACTTAGCCCACACCCTGGGGAGATGGCCAGGCTAACCGGCCTCTCAGTGAGCGAGGTCCAGTCGGACCGACTGGGGGTGACCCGCCAAGCGGCTGCCCGGTGGGGGAAGACAGTGGTGCTCAAGGGGGCCTTTAGCCTTGTGGCAGCACCCGACGGTAGAGCCAGGATCAGCCCGGTGGCCAACCCTGGCCTGGCTTCAGCCGGTACCGGCGATGTCCTGGCCGGGGCTATCGCTGGGCTGGTGGCACAGGGGCTGCCGCTCTTCGATGCGGCTGCCTGTGGCATATACCTTCACGGCGCAGCCGCAGAGATTGTGAAAGAGAGTTTGGGCGATGCGGGCATGCTCGCCAGCGACCTTCTGCCCG
>JAUVWM010000068.1 GCA_030604105.1 Dehalococcoidaceae bacterium | reverse complement strand
TCCTGCAAGGCCGATGTGACCTCGCTGCTGAGCGAGATCAGCGCCGGTGGTGACGGCAGCTCCTACACCATCACCGTCGGTGGCGTGGACGCGGTGACCGATGATGAGTGGTCGTACGCTGGCTGGTCTCTGGTCCTCATCTACTCCAGTCCGTCGGAGTCAGCCCACCAGGTCTACCTGTATGACGATCTGCTCTACGCCGGTGAGTATACCAGCCACACTATTGCCATAGAGGGCTTCCAGGCCCCCGATGAGTGGGAGGACAGTACCGGCCGCCTGACCTACTTCGTCGGGGAGGGGGATGACGGCTACATCGGCGACTCCGTAGAGGTTAACGGCTCCAATCTGAGTGACGTGGTTAACCCCTGGGACAACGTCATGAACGGCCAGTCCAGCGGTCTGGGTGGGGAGCTTATCGACGGGGTAGACATCGATACCTTCGATGTTTCGGCCTATATATTAGCCGGCGACACCTCAGCCGAGATAGAGCTAAGCACTGGCATTGACTCCTGGAACCTGGGCTACATTATCCTGTCATTCCGCAGCGAGGTCGCCGAGGATTGGCAGCCTCGCGCGGTGGGCATCGTCACCGTCAGCTATGAATAACCTCGCCCGGGGGTACGGCCTCGATGAGGGCTGGCCTGGCCAGCCCTTTGCTATTGCGGTGGCCACATTCGGTGTGATATAGTTAGCCGTAAACATAACGCTCTTTTCGGCAGGCCAGCTTGCCAGGAGAGGCCGTGGCTCAGAAAACAATCTTATCAGCTATAGCCGGAGGAACGGTTACCGCCCCCCGGGGCTTCCTGGCCGGTGCCACCCATATCGGGCTGAAGGCCGGGGCTAAGGATAGCCCGGATTTGGGGATATTGTACTCACAGGTGCCGTGTACTGCGGCTGGCGTCTTCACCTCCAGCAAGATTAAGGCAGCCCCGGTGATCCTGTGTCAAAGGCATATAAGCGATGGAAAGGCGCAGGCCATAGTGGTCAATGCCGGTTGCGCCAATGCCTGCACCGGGGAGCGGGGGCTGGACGATGCCGCTGAGATGGCGGCCCTGGCTGCCAGAAAACTGGGGATAGCGCCTCAGGAGGCCCTGGTTGCCAGCACCGGGCTCATCGGAGCCAGCCTGCCCATGGAGCCCATCCGTGCCGGCATCGAGGCCATCTCCCCCTCCGGGGAGGGCGGGCACGAGCTGGCCAGGGCCATCCTTACCACCGATACCTCCCATAAGCAGATCGCTGTGGCTGTGGAGCTCGATGGCAGCCGGTTCACCGTCGCCGGCATTGCCAAGGGGGCGGGGATGATCCACCCTAATCTAGCGACCCTGCTTTGCTTCCTGACCACGGATGCTGCCGTGGATGCTGGTTTCCTTTCCCTGGCGCTGCAAAGGGCAGTTGGCGACTCTTTCAATATGATCACCATCGATGGCGATACCAGCCCCAACGATACAGTCTTGATACTTGCCAATGGGCTGGCGGGCAATGAGATGATCGCGGAAGGTGCCCTGGATGCGGAGGCATTCCAGGCTGCCCTGGGACAGGTCTGCACCTATCTTGCCAGATGCATCGCCCGGGATGGCGAAGGGGCCACCAAGCTGATTGAGGTCAGCGTTGAAGGCGGGCTCACCTCGGCGGATGCCCGAGTTGCGGCCCGAACCATAGCCAGCTCGCCCTTGGTCAAGGCGGCGGTGCACGGCTCAGACCCCAACTGGGGAAGGATAGTCGCCGCTTTGGGCCGCAGTGGGGCTGAGGTGGCGACATCGAAGGTAGACCTTTATCTGAACGATGTCTGCCTCATGAAGGCCGGGTGTCCCCTCCCCGTTGACGGTGGTCTGCTGCGAGCAGCCATGGAGGGGACCGAGATAGCCATCAGGGTCTGTCTCAATCTCGGCCAGGGGATGGCAACGGCTTGGGGCTGTGATCTCAGCGAGGAATATGTCACTATTAACAGTGCCTATACCACATGAAGAGGGTGGAGGATGGCACTTCCCCTGAAGAAGAGTCTCGTCATCAAGATAGGTGGTAGCACCCTGGGCGCCCATGACACCACAGTGGAGGATTTGGTCGCCCTGCAAAAGGCGGGTGAGCTGCCGGTGGTGGTCCATGGGGGCGGCAAAGCCATCTCTGAGTGGCTCGACAGGCAAGGGGTGGCCACAAGATTTGTCCGCGGCCTGCGGGTCACCGATGCCCAGACCCTGCCCGTGGTGCTGGCCGTGCTCTCGGGGCTGGTCAACAAGGGCCTGGTGGCGGCCATTATCTCTCAAGGCGGGCAGGCCCTTGGGCTCAGCGGCATCGACGCTCACCTCATTGAGGCCAGGATCAGGGATTCTGAGCTGGGCTATGTGGGCGAGATAGTCAGCATCAACGCGGAGCCTATCAGGACTATCCTGGGAGCAGGCTACATCCCGGTCATCGCCCCGGTGGGCTTGGAGCGCCCCGGTCAGGGCGGCGAGGCGGGCTCGCCGCTCAACATCAATGCCGATACCGCCGCCGCTGAGATCGCCGTTGCCCTGGGTGCTGAGAGGCTTATCTTCCTGACCGATATGGCCGGCGTGTGCGATAGCTCGGGGGGAGTGATCTCCCGGCTTTCGGGCGCCGAGGCAGAGGAGTTGATGGGCCTGGGGACAATCTCCGGGGGGATGATCCCCAAGGTGGAGGCCTGTCTCCGGGCCCTGGACATGGTCCCCATCACGCGGGTCATTGATGGCCGGGTGGCACATGCCCTGCTCAGCGAGGTGGAGGGCAGGGGCCTGGGAACGACGATCGTCCGGTAGAGAAAGATGAGCAACTGGCCAGAGCTGGAGAAGAGATACTTCATGCCCACGGCGAGGCGCCTGCCTCTGACCCTGGTGCGCGGCCAGGGGATGCGGGTTTGGGACGATAGGGGCCGGGCATATCTTGACTTTGTCGGCGGCTGGGCGGTAAACAGCCTGGGCCACTGTCATCCGGTGGTGGTCGAGGCGCTGGTCGAGCAGGCGCGGACCCTCATTCATGTCTCAAACCAGTTCTACACCGTGCCCCAACTCCTTCTGGCCGAGCTGCTGGTTCAGAACAGCTGCCTTGATAAGGTGTTCCTGTGCAATAGCGGAGCTGAGGCCACTGAAGGGGCGGTGAAGCTGGCCCGCCGCTATGGCAAGCTCTATCTGGACGGCGCCTATCAGGTCATCACCGCCCTAGACTCTTTTCATGGCCGCACCCTGGCTATGGTGGCTGCCAGCGGGCAGCGCAAGTTCCAGGAGCCTTATACTCCTCTGCCCGACGGCTTTGCCAACGTGGAGTATAATAGTGCCGGGGCCATCAAGGCGGCGACCTCCTCTCTCACCTGCGCCGTGATGCTGGAGCCGATACAGGGAGAGGGGGGCGTCAACATCCCCGATGAGCATTACCTCCGGGAGGTAGCTGCCTGGTGCCAGGAGAAGGGGATCCTCCTCATCCTGGATGAAATCCAGACCGGGGTCGGCCGCACGGGAACGCTTTTCGCCTACGAGCAGGCTGGCATTGAGCCTGACATAATGACCCTGGCCAAGGGATTGGGGAGTGGGGTGGCCATCGGGGCTATCCTGGCCAAGGAGAGGGCATCTGTTTTCGCCCCCGGCGATCATGGCTCCACCTTCGGGGGCAATCCTCTGGCCTCGGCTGGAGCATATGCCGCCCTGAAATTCATTATCGAGAACAATGTCCCCGGTAACGCTCGGGATGTGGGGCAGCATCTCCTGGCCAGGCTGGAGAGCTTGAGATCGAGATTCGATTTCATCGTCGAGGTGCGGGGGCGGGGCCTGCTGGTGGCTGTGCAGTTCGATAGCGACATCGCTGACCGGATAGTGATGGCCTGCCTCGAGAGCGGGCTGCTGCTCAACCGGGTGAAGCCCGATGCCCTGAGATTCATGCCTCCCCTTATCGTCAACCAGAAAGAGGTCGATGAGGCTGTGGATATCCTGGAGAGGGTGCTGGGTGAGGCCGGTAAGAGTATAATAAGGTCTGGAGAGTGACCTTGCGATTGGGGGTGTGAGAATTGGCCAGGAAGGTAGTCTTAGCCTATAGCGGCGGACTCGATACCTCAGTGGCTATCAAGTGGCTGGGGGAAAAGTACGACATGGAGGTCGTCACCCTGACCATCGATGTGGGAAATGAGGCTGACTCGGCCTCGCTTCGGCGAAAGGCGCTGGGCACAGGGGCCGTCAAAGCGCTGGTGGAGGATGCCAGCGAGCGCTTTGTCAGCTACTTTATCTTCCCCGCCCTCCAGGCAGATGCCGTCTACGAAGGGCAATATCCGCTGGCCACCGCCCTATCCCGACCCCTCATAGCCAAGCTGCTGGTAGATACCGCCCAGGCTGAAGGCGCCTCGGCGGTGGCCCATGGCTGCACCGGCAAGGGCAATGACCAGGTGAGGTTCGAGGTGAGCATCGCCGCCCTTTCCCCCGGTCTCGAGATCATTGCCCCGGCCCGGGAATGGGGCATGACCCGGGAGCAGACCATCATCTATGCCCACGAGCATGACATCCCGGTGCCCATCAGCGTGGCCAGCCCTTATTCCATTGACCAGAACCTGTGGGGCAGGAGCATCGAGTGCGGGGCTCTGGAGGACCCCTGGGTGGAGCCGCCGGAGGAGGTCTTCGTCTGGACGAGGTCGATCCCGGACACCCCGGCCGAGCCTTGCTATGTGGAGATCGGCTTTGAGCAGGGCCTTCCCATCAGCCTCAATGGGGACGAGATGGACGGGGTCAGCCTGATTGGCCAGCTTAACCGGCTGGCCGGCGAGCACGGCGTGGGCCGCGTCGATCACATAGAGAACCGGTTGGTGGGGATAAAGTCCAGGGAGGTCTATGAGGCACCGGCGGCCACGGTGCTGCTCAGGGCGCATCAAGCCCTGGAGGCCATGACCCTATCCAAAAACCAGCTCCGCTTCAAGGAAAAGGTGGCTGCCGAATACGCCGATCTGGTCTATAATGGCCTGTGGTTCAGCCGATTCCATCAAGACCTGGCCTGCTATGTGCAAAGCTCGCAGCGCCATGTCACCGGCACGGTGAGGGTGAAGCTAAACAAGGGGAACTGCACTGTGGTCGGTCGAAAATCAACCAAATCGCTGTACAGTTTCGGCCTGGCCACCTACGACAAAGGCGACCTTTTCGACCAAAGCGCCTCACCGGGCTTCATCCATATCTGGGGGCTGCCGCTCAAGACCCAGGCTCAGGTGCAGCTCCTGGGGCAGCCCGAAGGGCCGCTGAGCATCCTGGCCCTTGAGGGCAAGGGAAAAGCCAATAAGCGGCGGGGAAAGCGTAAATGACCGGGCCGAAGGGCTACCGCATGGCTCCTGTAGGCCGGGTGGAGAACGATGTCCAGGAGTCGATGAGCCAGGGCTGGGAGGACGTGACCTCCGAGATCGTGGTCAACCCCGAGCTCGAGGAGTGTATGGAGGGCATAGAGCAATATACCCATATCACGGTGATCTACTGGATGGACCGGGTAAGCGAGGAGGGTCGCCGGGTGAAGAGGGTTCATCCCCGGGGGAGGGAAGAGCTTCCCCTTCGCGGGGTATTCGCTACCCGCTCCCCCTACCGCCCCAACCCCCTGGGGTTAACAACGGTTAGCTTGCTTGCCCGGGAGGGGAACAGGCTGCGGGTAAGAGGGCTTGATGCCCTGAACGGGACGCCGGTTGTTGACATAAAACCTTACACGGACTGTGACCAGCCCCGGGGCAGCGAGGCCCCCGCCCGGGCCGAGTAGCTTTGAGAGGAGTGGAGTGAACGAAGCTTTGCCCAGTCGAAAGCGCGGCGATAAGTCGGCGGCGGCCTTTACCGCCTCAATCCCCTTTGACCGGCGTCTTTACGGGCAGGATATCGCCGGCTCCATCGCTCACGCCAAGATGCTCTCCCGCCAGGGCATTATCGCCGAGAAGGAGGCGGAGCTCATCATCATGGGGCTCATCTCCATTCGCGAGGAGATAGAGAAGGGCGAGTTTTCCTTTCGCACCGAGCTTGAAGACATCCATATGAATATAGAGGCCCGCCTTTTCGACAAGATAGGCGAGGTGGCGGGCAAGCTCCACACCGCTCGCTCCCGGAACGACCAGGTCGCCCTGGACCTTCGCCTTTACGCCAAGGAGGCCATCTCTCAGACCATCGAGGCGTTGGTCGGGTTTCAACGGGCCTTGCTGGACCTGGCAGAGGCCAACAAGGATGTGGTCATGCCCGGCTACACTCACCTGCAACGGGCCCAGCCGGTTCTCCTGGCCCATCACCTCCTGGCCTACTTCGAGATGGCGCAGCGCGACGTGGAGCGCTTCGGTCACTGCCTTGAGCACGCCGATATCATGCCCCTGGGCAGCGGGGCTCTGGCCGGTGTCGCCTACCCCGTGGATCGCTCTTTCCTGGCTCAGGAGCTGGGCTTTGCCCGGATCAGCGCCAACAGCCTGGATGCCGTCTCCGACCGTGATTTCGTCATCGAATTTCAGGCGGCGTCCGCCGTGACCATGATGCACCTGTCACGCCTGGCCGAGGAAACCGTCCTCTGGTCGTCAGCCGAGTTCGGCCTCGTCGAGCTTGACCAAGCCTACACCACGGGAAGCAGCATCATGCCCCAGAAGAGGAACCCCGATGTGGCTGAGCTGGTGCGGGGCAAGACCGGCAGGGTATACGGCAGCCTCATGGGCATCCTGACCACCATGAAGGCCCTGCCCCTGGCCTATAATCGGGATATGCAGGAGGATAAGGAAGGCTTCTTCGACACCGTCGATACCCTGCTCCCCAGCCTGGAGGCGATGGCGGGGATGGTGAGGACGCTCAAGGTGAACGCCGAGCGGGCGCGACAGGCCGCCGGGGGGGACTACGTCCTGGCCACCGATATAGCTGACTACCTGGTTAAGAAAGGGACCCCCTTCCGGGAGGCTCACCGCGTGGTAGGCAAGCTGGTGGGCTATGCCCTGGAGCAGGGGAAGACTTTTCAGCAGCTCAGCCTCAGCGAGTATCGAAGCTTTTGCCCCCTATTTGAGGATGATGTGTATGCCATCACGGTGGACTCGTCTCTGAGGGCGCGCGATGAGCCGGGGGGCACCGCCCCCCAGCAGGTGGAGATGGCCTTAAAGCGAGCCAGGGAGATCGTCGAGGCCAAAGGTGGATAGAGGCCGGGTCAAGCTTGCCCCCTCCATCCTCTCCGCCGATTTCGGTCGCCTGGGCGAGCAGGTGGCCGAGGTTACCCGGGCCGGTGCCGACTACATCCACGTCGATGTCATGGATGGCCATTTCGTCCCCCCCATCACCATGGGCGCGCCGGCGGTGGCTGCCCTCCGCCCCTGGACCAGCCTGCCCCTGGACGTGCATCTCATGGTTGAGGCGCCGGAGCGCCAGGTGCCGCAGTTCGCTGAGGCTGGCGCCGACATCATAACCGTCCACGCCGAGGCCTGCCCCCATCTGCTCCCCGTCATCCAGGCCATAAAGGGGCTGAAGGTCAAGGCCGGGGTGTCTCTCAATCC
>JAUVWM010000101.1 GCA_030604105.1 Dehalococcoidaceae bacterium | reverse complement strand
GTCACCTTTCCCCCCTTGCCCAGTATCCTCTTGGGGGCCCTGCCGGTGTGGAGGAAGATCCCCTCGTCCACAGCATCCTCTACCTCCTCATCCGGGGCCCGCATCTCCCACCTCATCCCCCGATAGAGGATGTGCACCTCCCTGGCTCCCAGGCGCAGCGCTCCCCTGGCGGCGTCCAGGGCAGCCACGCCGTCCTTCTCCACCAAGCCCTCCCCGATGCGGAGCACCGTGCGCGCTGCATCTATGGCGGTGCCCCCGCCTCCGATGACGAGCACCCTGTCTCCCACCGTCACCCTATAGCTCAGGTTCACTTCCCGCAAAAAATCGAGGGAATAGATGATTCCGTCCAGGTCGGCCCCCTCGATGCCTATGTCTCGGTCAAGATACGCCCCGATGGCGATGAAGATGGCCTCATAGCCTTCTTCTCTGAGGGTGCTCAGGGTGAAGTCCTTCCCCAGGCGCATGTTCACCTTGAGCTCCACCCCCTGCCTCAGGATCTCCTCTATCTCGAACTTAATGAGGTCCCGGGAGAGCCTGTACTCGGGGATGCCCAGAAAAAGCATGCCTCCTGCGGCCGGGGCCGCCTCAAAGAGGGTGACCTCATAGCCCATCAGGGCCAGGTCATGGGCTGCGGTGAGCCCCGCGGGTCCCGCGCCCACCACCGCCACCTTAGCTCTTCTCCTCCCCGCTTTCCCCTCCACCACAGCCCCGCTCAGGATAGCCAGGCTCTCCACCGTCTTGGAGTTGCCCGGGACGCGCCCCGAGAGTAGCTCCGCCCCTACCTCCTCGGTGGGTGGCCTGACCGGGGGCAGATGCCCTCTGGCCTCCACCCCATGGCGCTCGCAGAGAAAGCGCTTCAGGGCCCGGATGGAGATGGCCTCATCGATGTTCCCTCTGCGGCAGGCCGCCTCGCAGGGGGCATTGCATACCCGGCCACAGGTGGAGGCGAAGGGGTTGGGCTGCCTCGCCATGATATAACCCTCCGCATAATCCCCGTCGGCTATGGCGTTCACATAGCCTCGGGCATCCGTACGAACCGGGCAGGCATCTTGACAGCTGATCACACTTTGGTAGTAGCCGGCATCAACGACCTCAATGCGGTACTTATCATTGCTCATGGACGGCTCCGTCCCGCTCAATCCTAAGGGCACATACCCTGAGCTCCGGCATCTCGGAGGCCGAAGCTTGTTCTCAGCCTCTACCTAGACCAGGCTTCTCTCAGCCACCAGCATCTGCATGGTGTCATGGAGTCGTGAAGCCACGACATTGATGATCCCGTATAACACCTCATGGGCAATGCCGCAATCGTCTCGGAGCAGGGCGCTCAGCCGGGGGGCATCGATGGCCAGGACCCCGGCCTCTTGCAGGCATATCGCCGAGAGAGTGTAGATGTATGGTTCAACCAGGCCTGACCAGCCAAACAGCTCGTTCCTGTTGATGACATCGACGGTGACGCGCTTGCGGAGTTGCGACTCCTGCACTGGAAGCTCCATCTGCAGGGCCACCTTTCCATCGACGAGAACGAAGAGCCGCTCGGCTATATTCCCGGCGCGGAAGATAGTGATTCCCGCCTTGTAGACCTCATGTGAGCATAAAGGCGCTACTTTCTGGAGCTGCTCATCGGTCAGCCGCTGAAAGACCTGACATTCTCTAAGAGCTTGCTCCGGTGTCATCCCTGTTCACCCCCGATGATTGATGGACACTTTAAGTAGCTGAGTGGCCACATACGCAGCTCCACGGCCATTTTGCAGTACACCATCTCGATCTTAACACCCGGTTTGCTGCTTGGCCAAGGACAGGCTGGGCCAAGTTTTGGGCCTTTGGTACCAGACGATACAGCACCCGCTGACATCCGCCACTTGTGTTCGACACTGCCTCGCTGGGAGGTGGTCCGAATCCTCGAAGTGTCCGCTGGTTTTGACCCCCAAGCTGTGTCATTTGGGCAATCATAATCCGTCTTCACCAAGATTTCAAGCAACGGGCGAGCTGGGTTGGGAGCTATCCTTCGTTAAGGGCTGTTCCTTCCAGCGGGTAACCAGCATTTGCCCAGGCCGCAAAGCCCCCTCTAATTGGTCTGGCGCTGGGGAGACCTGCCTCCAGAAACTTCAGCGCCGCACGGGCGCTGTCCTGCTCTTGCGGTCAGGCGCAGTAAGTTACGATCTCGTCATAGCCGGAAAGCTCGCCGTAACGCTGGGCGATCTCTCCCACTGGCATAAAGATGGCTCCAGCTATATGGGAAATTTCGTAGCTCTGTTCAGAGCGGTTATCAACAATCACTATGTTGGAGCCCGCATCCAGTCTCGCTTTCACTTCTCCCACGCTAATACGAGGTATCTCAGAAGGATTGGAGATGGAGGAAGACCCCGTGTCATTGTCTTGGGAGGCGATAATGCCTATCGTCACGCCTGTAGCCACCAGGATCGCTGCCAAGGCGATGCCCAGAACCCATTTGAGATAGCGGCGCTTGGCATCCTGGGCAGCTTTTGCCCGTCTGCTTCTGCTCATAACCCCTCTTAAAAGCCAGAAGGCTTCGTGTATCTTATCGAATTTTCACTGTTTCTCTGATAATTCAAGGGTATGATCCATTAGCCCTATCGCTGCCGTCCCAGGATCCCCACCGATTATCGGCAAACTACTATGACAGTATAGGATGTAGCCGGTCAGTTGTCAACCCAGGGTTCACTTTATGTCAATTTGCTTGCACAGCTACAGTCTGGAGAGACGCTGCCATTATGGGCTGTAAATCTAGAGACTTCACCACCTTACCGGTCCAGGCCATGTCCTCGGCGTACATCTTAGATTGGTTACTCCCCAGGAAATAGCTGCGCCTGAGGCGAAGTCAATCGATAGATCCGCCCAGTGTAGCTCCAACTTGCAGATAGACGCTGCATCTGCTACCATACTATAGTTGTACAGTGATTCTCTCAGTTGGATAGTCGCTGAAAGACCGTAATCGGGAGAGGGCAGCAGTTTATGTGTGCTGACAGCAATATAGCTGGGAATCAGGCCAGCACGATACTCGTTAAGCTCCTGGGCAGCCTCGAGCTGGAGGTCATGGATATCATGTGGCAGGCAGGGGAGGCCACAGTTCGGCAGGTAACGGAGGTGCTTAACGAAAGGCGACCTGTAGCCTACACCACGGTGATGACGGTCATGTGCCACCTGGTGAACAAGGGGCTGCTCGCCCGCGCCAAGGAGGGGAAAAGATACCGCTACCAAGTGGCCCGGAGCCGTGACGCGTTTCTGCAGGAGGCTTCCAGAAGCAGGATCCGCTCGTTCGTTGGGGATTTCGGTGACCTTGCCATTGCCCAGTTCCTGGACGAAGTGGATAGAGTAGACGCTGAGAAGCTCGAGCAGCTCAGGAATCTTGCCCGAGAGACAAAGGGTAACAGCGATGTATCCGGGTAGAACTTTCAGTGCGCTGGTAGGCGGGGGAATCTTATTGATGCTGCTCTTCGGAGCTGCCGTCCTCCGCTACCTCGGGGCCGGCTCTCCAGCCAGCTGGAACGACCTCTCCTGTCTATTATTGCCCACCAAGGGTGATGTGGGCATTCATCTTCTCAGCTACGCCCTTATAGGGGCCGTCCTGTGGGGCACATTTTCTGGGCTGGCATCATGGTGCAGGCAGTGGATCTCAACCCGCAGGCTGACCCGGCACCTGGCCTCACTGGCAGTAACAGAGGGCACACCGGAACTCCTAACCTCCCAGCCGAACCTTAAGGGCCGTGTATATCTCATAGATTCCGATGCCCCCCTCTGCTTCTGTGCGGGCCTTCTATCGCCCCGCATATATATCTCTCGGGCTATGGTGGACGGATTAGCGCCTGAAGAGCTGGAGGCCCTGCTACTCCATGAAAAATACCACCTGGAGAGCCGCGACCCGCTCAAGGTGTTGCTTGGTCAGTCGCTGGTATCCGCGCTCTTCTTCGTGCCCATCCTGAGGGATCTGTATCGGAGGTACTTGACGAGCAAGGAGATTGCTGCCGACAGGAAAGCCATCCGGGAGCAGGGGAATCTCAGGGGGCTGGCCGGGGCCCTGGCCAAGCTGGTCACTGAGGGGCAAGGGGGCTATCCAGAAGGCGTCGGCGTGGGAGCGGCTGAATCCGTGAACCAGCGTATCGATCACCTGACGGGTCAGAAAGGCCATCCCTGGAGGGGCTCTCTTCCACGCCTAGTGGCCAGCCTGGCCATACTCATCATCAGATTCGGAGCACTTGTGGTGCCTCTCCAGAGCTCACATCCTGTGGCTGGCTCTGCCCAATCTGCCGCACACAGCTGTCACACGGCCGAGGTCGGCCTCTAGCCCCAATCCTTGCAGTTTACCCTCTCGCCCCTGGTTGACAACTGTCTGGATAAACTACTATAATAGCATAGTAGTTTATCCAGAACCGCCTATCCGTCTGATAAGCATCCCCAGGA
This sequence comes from Dehalococcoidaceae bacterium, assembly GCA_030604105.1. Classification (GTDB taxonomy): domain Bacteria; phylum Chloroflexota; class Dehalococcoidia; order JAUVWM01; family JAUVWM01; genus JAUVWM01. The sequence goes on along the minus strand of JAUVWM010000101.1, from coordinate 1,362 downwards.
AAAATCGATGCTTGACATTCTAGCCACTGCATTCAGGTTCCGCCAATATCTCTTCGAATTCGCTCCTCTGTTCCTGGCATCCTGGTTGGGGCTGGCGGTGGTCAGCGGGCTGGCCGCGGGAATACTGGGCCAGGGATTCGGTCTCAGGCGGAGGGGAGCGCCTCCCGCCCAGATGGGTCTCTCCGCCGAGCTGTACTATGGCACAGCCTGTTTGTTGTGGCGCCGAGCCGGGGCGATGCTTGCCAAATCGCCTATGACCGAGTTGCTCATCTTCAGCCTTTCCGCCTCTGTCCCGGCTGTGGTGGTAACCTCTTTGCTGGATATGGAAATGCTTTTCCTGCGCTTGGTCCTGGCGGTCGCCTATGCGTTGATCCTGGGACAGCTTGTCTTCCGGATAAGACTGAGGCAGGCCAGGAAGAATCCCGGGCAAGGCTTGGAGAGACAGGTTCCATTGGAGCGACCGGTTTCGCCGAGCGATGAAGGCCCAGCCTCTCCCCTCACCAGGATGAAAAACTTCGCTCTAGTCTCGTGGAGGAGCTTTGGCGGACAGCTTGAGCAGGCGATGATCCCCTTGATCGTCGGCTTCGCTGTGGCCGCCGCCCTGACTATTTACGTCCCGGCTTTCCGGACACGCCCGCTGATCGGCGAGGCGGCCTGGTACGGCCCCTATCTTGCCGCCGCCTTTGCCATCCCTTTCCAGCTCACTGGCGGCGCAGAGGTGCCTGTGGCCGGGGCCTTGCTGGTCAAAGGGGCTAGCCAGGGAGCGGCGCTAAGCGCTTTGCTGGCTGCCCCCAGCACCGCCATCCCTATGATGCTCTATCTGCGCCGATATGTCGGCCTTGCGGGGATAGGCGTCTACATTATCTCCGCCTGGCTGGTGGCTGGCTCCTTGGGCGTGCTGGTGAATATAGGTCGAAGCCCCTTTGGCTGAGAGCCATGAATGAGGACGAAGAGTGATCGAGGCAATCGAGGTATTTGTAGCTAACCTGGCTGGCCTTCTCCCCTTCGGCTACGCCTTCGCGGCAGGGATGGTCACCACGGTGAGCCCGTGCGGCATTGCCATGCTGCCCGCCTACGTCTCGCTTAATTTGAGAGTCCAGGAGGAAGGTTTCGGGGCATATTCCCCTCTCAGGCGAGGCGCCCGAGCGATGATGCTGAGTGGGGTGGTGACGCTGGGCTTTGTAGCTCTTTTCGGAGCTATGGGGATTGTCATCTCGCTGGGAGGCCAGTTCCTGATCAACTTCATACCCTGGATCGCCGTTCTCATCGGGGCAGCCCTCATTCTGGCCGGCATCTGGCTCCTGGTGGGGGGCCATCTTTACACCAGCTTGGCCAGCCGTCTGGCCAGCCGTCTGGGCGGCT
>JAUVWM010000157.1 GCA_030604105.1 Dehalococcoidaceae bacterium | reverse complement strand
GCCGAGGACAATGGTGATATCTTCATTGCGCGCCGGCGCTGAGATGATTACCTTTTTGGCACCCCCGTGCATGTGGGCTGCCGCTTTTGTGGCATCGGTGAAAAGGCCCGTCGATTCCACGACTATGGCAACGCCGTAATCCCGCCATGCGATCTTGCTGGGGTCGCGCTCGGCGATGACCTTCACCGCCCTGCCGTTGACGATAATGGAGTCCTCCGTTGCCTCTATCTTGCCCGGATAGGCACCGTAGTTGCTGTCCCATCTCAGAAGGTGGGCATTGGTTTTGGTATCGGTCAGATCGTTGACGGCAGCCACTTCGAGCTTGCCTTGATAGCGCTCCTCGATATCTCTGAGAACCTGTCGCCCAATACGGCCAAAGCCATTGATCCCCACTCCAGTTGCCACTTTTTGCCTCCTTACGCTTTAATGAGCCTGGGCCAAGGCCCGCTGGCGGCGCTTCAGCACATCCAGGAAAGCCTCGATCCGTGTTTTCACATGGTGGCTGAGCATGTAGTCGTCGTTTCCCTCCAGGGTCAAGATGGGCAGCTCGATGGCATGGCGAAAGATGATGTCGGCGATTCCCCGGTGACAGAAGGCCTGAACATAGTGGATGACCCCGTCCACCCGGCGACGGCGGAGCTCGGCCATGATATCGCTGATGCGATGACATATGGGGTAGGGATAGGTATAGTTGGAGTATTGCTCTGCCAGGGAGGTGCCGGGCTGGGGCATGGCAAACTGGCGCTGAATCTCGTTGAATACCACCCGGGCTCCGTGGCGCTCGAGATAGCGATAGAGGTCCGGGGCGAAGATGGGGGGAACGCCGATATAGGCCAGGCGGAGCATGTGCTCGGGATGAGGCTGGCGCTTGTGACATTGGGATAGAAGCTGTTGCAATTGGTGCTGATATTCCCTATAGTCGCCATTGAAATCGGAGCTGGTGACCAGCCATAGGTGATTCTCCCAGCCCCCCACTGCCCCCGCCCTCCAGGTGAGCTCGTCGAGCTCAAGGGCCAGGCTCCGGCTTTTTTTGAGTTCCCCCTGCATCTTCTCCCCCCCAGCCAATGTTGTGCCCAGCGCCTCCGCCAGCGCCTCGAGGCAGAGCTGCATCCGGTGGACATCGGGCTGGTCGGGGTAGGCGAAGGGGACGGCCCTGAGCCCCCTCAGCTTGAAGACCTCCATGAGCATCAGGGTATTGGAGCAATCCCCGCTGGTGACGCAGAGCACGGTGTCGATGCCCCGGTCCAGACAGACGCCGTAGATGCCCTTGATCCAGGTGCAGCAATTTTGCGGAAAGCCGGCTCGCTCGGCGATGTTGACCAGGCGGTCGGGGTTGGGGTCGGCGATGAACAGGTTGTTCAGATCGACGGGCCTCAGGCCTGCCGCCAACAGAATCTCTATGGGGACCGTGGTGGTGATGCCGATGGTGGTCATTTTCCCAGGTTATAGAACGCCCCTCTCCCGGCGAATCGGGCGCTCTCCTCCAGTTCCTCCTCTATCCTGAGCAGGCGGTTGTATTTGGCCACTCGCTCGGAGCGGCAGGGGGCCCCGGATTTGATCAGTCCGGCGTTCATGGCCACCGCTAGGTCAGCTATGACGGTGTCCTCGGTCTCGCCGGAGCGATGGCTGACGACTGCAGTCCAGCCGGCGCGCTGGGCCATCTCGATGGCGGCCAGGGTTTCGGTGAGGGTGCCCACCTGATTGGGCTTGATGAGGATGGAGTTGGAAGCCTTCTCAGCTATGCCTCGGGCCAGGCGCTCCACATTGGTGGCATAGAGGTCATCGCCCACAAGCTGTACCCGTTGGCCCAGCTTTTCGCAGAGCAGCTGCCACCCCGCCCAATCATCCTCGTCCAGAGCGTCCTCAATGCTTATAATGGGATAGTCTGAGGTCCAGCGCTCATAATATTCCACCATCTGGGCAGCGGTGAGGGTAGCTCCCTCTCTGGCCAGGACGTATTTACCGTGGGAGTAGAGAACGCTGGCTGCCGGGTCAAGGGCGATGAAGCAGTCCTGGCCGGGCCTATAGCCTGCGGCCTCGATGGCTGACAGGACTAGCTCCACCGCCTCCCTGTTGGAGGTCAGGGCCGGGGCAAAGCCACCCTCGTCGCCTACGTTTGCGTTAAGCCCCCTGTCCCTCAGCACCTGCTTTAAGGCGTGATAGACCTCGGCGCCCATTTGCATGGCCTGGGCAAAGCTCTCCGCCCCGGCAGGCACCACCATGAACTCCTGAAAGTCGGTGGAGTTTTCGGCATGCTTGCCCCCATTGAGGATGTTCATCATGGGCACGGGCAGGGTGCGGGCCGATACTCCGCCCAAATAGCTATATAGGGGGAGCTCAAGGTGATTGGCCGCCGCCTGGGCCACAGCCAGCGATACCCCGAGGATAGCATTGGCCCCCAGGTTGGACTTGTCACCGGTGTCATCCAGCTCTATCATGCGCTCATCTATGGCTGCCTGGTCCAGGGCAGATATCCCGATTAGCTCGGGGGCTATCTGCTCATTGACATTGGCCACTGCCCTGAGCACCCCCAGACCGCCAAAGCGGCCCTGGTCTCCATCGCGAAGCTCTACCGCCTCGTATTTGCCGGTGCTCGCCCCCGAGGGCACGGCAGCATAGCCCAGGGTGCCGTCAAATAAGCCCACCTCGACCTCGAGGGTGGGGTTACCCCTGGAATCGAGGATCTCTCGGGCTGTGATGATGTCAATGGTGTCCACTTTTCCCTCCAGAGCGCCGCTGGCCTCGTTTCTTGGCTGCGGCCAGGGCCTTGTCCACTGCCTCAGCGGGATCTTGGGCCCGGATTATCAAGCCTTTATCTTCTCCCTCCCTCGATAGCGACCAGGTGTTCAGGCCGATAACGGGGATGTTGTATTGCAGGGCATGGGCGATCTCGGACAGGGTTCCATGGCTGCCGCCAACGGCGATGACCGCTTGAGCCGACTTGACCACGATAACGTTGCGGGCATAGCCCATACCGGTAACGATGGGGATGCGGACATAGCGATTGGCCTGTCGACCGCTATCCCCGGGCAATATGCCAATGGTCATGCCTCCCTGGGAAGTTGCCCCTTTACAGGCAGCCTCCATCACGCCGCCCAGCCCGCCACAGACCAAAGTGACGCCTCGTCTGCCCAGCTCACGGCCTACCGCTTCGGCCATCTCTGCCTCCTGAGGGGAAGGCTGCCCTCCCCCGATCACGG
>JAUVWM010000147.1 GCA_030604105.1 Dehalococcoidaceae bacterium | reverse complement strand
CCGGCTCACCTGTCCTATGCCAAGGTGCCGGAGGCCCACGGGCTGATGGTGGGCACCCTGATAAAGGCCAGGGGGATCTTCAACAAGTTTGGCACGCCGGCGGAGCTGATCTGCGCCCTGACCGAGGCCTCGATGATGCGGGAGCTGGCCCGGCAGGCGGGCCGGCCGGGGATGCCCATGGCCGAGGTGCCCTGCTCCGGCATATCGGCGTTCGCCATCATAGCCTCATACAATGCCAATGGCTACAGCCCGAAGACCAGCCTGCCCGCCATACAGCTATTCCCCGGTTTGAAGATCAACTGGGAGAGGCTGGTCCTGATGGCCTGGGCTCAGGAATTTGGGATCCAGCCCTGGGTAGGCTACTGGCAGATAACCGGGACCTACGAGAGGGACCCCCTGGAGTCAGCCATCGCCGTTACGGGTGGCGATCTGGCTATCCTGGCCATTTCCCACGGCAACTTCAAGTATGGCTGTGCCATCAGCCTTGCAACAATCCAGCCACCGGGGAAACTAAGCAAGTCTTTGCGCACATCGATGCTGGAGGACAAGCACACTGATTCCCTGAAGGTTCTGGCGTTGCAGCGAAACCTGCACAATCCTGTCGCCTACCTGGCCGGCGGGCCAGGGGGGCCATGCACCAAGCCCGTTGTGTATGGCAATGTAATCTCAGGCTTCTACGGGGCTGTTGCCGGCTTCTCCGTGCTGGCCGGGGGGCTCTCGTCAGGGACAGGAGCAGGGGGAGTGGCGCTCAATGGTCCAACAGGCATGGAAGGAAAGGCGTACTGCGAGGGCGGCCTGGCTGGCACCGGTCTCGACCGCCACGAGGCGAACAAGATAATGAAGCGCCTAACGGAGTGGGTGGAGCCCTGGTGGCAAGATCGTCCCGCGGGGAAACCTTTCCCTGAGTGCTACGATGTGGACAAGGTTGAGCCCTCGGACGAGTACAAGCGGATTTACGAGGAGGCCAAGAGAGACTTGAAGGAGCAGGGAATTCCCTTCAAATATTGAGCGCCTGCTTGGGCTGCGGCTTAATCTAAGAGATCGATGCTCATCATCAGGAACCTGCCTGTGCCCCCGGTTTGATAGGGGGAATCCGGGCTCAGGCCCCTATCCGGCGGGGATCACCTCGTACGCCGGCCGGCCACTTTTGCCGGAAACCCCAGTACGGCAGGCGACGAAAAATGCCGCTCAAGGTCACGCCCTCGGGCAGGATGACGCCCGGGGGGGCGCCGCGGCGGATAGCAGGCAAAGGTCTTGACACCTCGTGGCGGGTGAGTATAATAGCTGCATCCAGAGGACGCGGAGCCCCAAGCTATCGTTCAGGCGGAGCAGGACAAAGATTCTTTTCGGAGGAGGTTGGAATGAGAAAGCATGTGACCAAACTGGCATTTATGGCCTTCCTGACCTTGTTGCTGGTGGCTTTGCCCCTGATCAGCGCCTGCGGCGGTGACGATGACGAAGAGAACGGGGCGGAGGAGAAAAAACAGGTCGCGATTGGCGTTCTTTTCGATATATCGGGGGTTTCGGCGGCGATCATGGGACGCCTCTTTGAGGCGTGGGGAGACGCCTTCAAGTACGCCAACGAGGTGGAAGGCGGCATCGACGGGGCGGAGATCGTCATGCGCTGGGTGGATACCCAGTGGCAGGTATCGAAATCGATTTCCGGTTTCAAGAGAATAATGGCCCAGAAGCCGAAGCCGGTGATCGTTGCTACCCAGACGGGACAGGAGACCGAGGTCCTCCTGGACCTTGCGGAAGAGGAGCAGGTCCCCCTCCTCGCCTTTACGCTATTCAAGAGTTCAATATCTCCCCCGCAATGGGCCTGGGGCATGATGGCACCCCAGGCAGACTCCTTCGCCGCCCTCGCCGATTACATCATGGAGAACTGGACCGAGGCGAGAGCGCCCAAGCTGGCCCACATGAGCCCCGATAATGCCTGGGGCCGGTCTAACTTCGATGCCTTCCCCTATGCCGAAGACAAGGGGATTGAGATCCACACCGAGTTCATGTCCCAAACGTCCATAGACACCACCGCCCAGCTCATGAGGATAAGGGACTGGGGAGCTGATTTCATCTTCGTTCAGGCCATCGAGACCCAGGCGACCATGGTCCTCAAAGATGCCGAGAGGCTGGGGCTGACCGGCGAGGTCCAGTTCGTATTGCCCCCTCACGCTACTCCCTACGACGTTATGCCCCTGGTCGGGGAGGCTAGCGATGGCGTGTGGAGCATCAGCATAGGCCTGCTGGGTCCCGACGCTGAGGGTCTTCCCGGCAGGGAGTTACAGAGGAGGATAGCGGAATACGCCGTAGGAGAAGGGAAATTTGATTACAAGGATGCCAAGCACGGGTCGGTTTATCCCTACCCATACATGCTTGTGGAGCTGCTGAGGGCGGTTGCGGCCGAGGTGGGGGGGATAGAGAACGTGGACGGTGCCGCGGTTTACAATTTCATGGCTAATCGTGTGTGGGAGTTTGACCCCGGGGGGCTACAGCTCCCGTTTCACTGGGAACCAGGCAAGAGACTGCTCACGAGCTCATTCGTGCTGTATGAGATGCGGGGAGGGGAACTACACCGCTTGACCGACTTGATCAAGCCCCCCCAGATCATAGAACCCTAGAAGTGCGGGGGATGGCATCCCGTTACTGAGGCGGCAGGATCGAGATATCCTAACCCAAGCTGAGAAGGGACCGGGGGAATAGAGTAAATGACTTGAGACTGAGGAGAAAGGGGCTCGGATGAATGTCGTCTTGGTAATGCTTGACACTCTCCGGCAAGATCACGTCGGCTGCTACGGAAACAAGTGGATAAAGACCCCAAACATGGACCAGCTGGCCGAGGAAAGCATGGTCTTCGACCGCGCCGTCGAGGAGTCCCTGCCGACGCTGCCAGTGCGCCGTGCCCTCCATACCGGGATGCGCACATTCCCTTTCACCAAAAGGTTCTTCTCGGCTGAGACACAGGCCATTGCTGCGCAAAGCACCTTCCTGGGGGTGCCGCAGGCACTTGTTCCAGGCTGGGAGCCGATACCCTGGGACCAACCGACAATTGCGGAGCTTGTGGGCAGCAAAGGCTATCGCACCAGCATGATCTGTGACACGGGCCCATTGTTCCAAATACCAGCCATGAACTATGACCGCGGCTTCGGACACTGGGAGTTTCTGAGGGGGCACATGGGTGACCGTTACGCTGTGCCATCTCTAGCCAAGAAGTCTGACCTAAAGCGCTTTGTGCCTCCCTGGATGGAGGGTTGGGAGGTTGGGGCTGTGATGCTTTACCTGGCTAAACGTGCAAAGTGGCAAGGCGAAGAGGACCAGTTCGCCCCCAAAGTCTTCAGCAGTGCCATTCAGTGGCTGGAGGACAGCCGCCAGGCGAAAGACCCCTTTTTCCTATACATAGACAGCTTCGATCCCCACGAGCCCTTTGACCCGCCCCGCAAGTATGTTGAGATGTATGACCCGGGGTATCAGGGCTTGGAAATGATCTGGCCGTTCTACGGTTCCACCGAACGCCTATCTGAGAGCGAGCTGAAGCACATGCGTGCCCTGTACGCCGGTGCCGTGACCATGGTGGATACCTGGTTTGGCAAATTCATGGACAAAGTGCGACAGCTGGGCCTGCT
>JAUVWM010000058.1 GCA_030604105.1 Dehalococcoidaceae bacterium | reverse complement strand
TCATGATATGCTATACTCTACACAGGAGCAACGATATGGACGACCCCAAGGAACCCAAACAGAAGACACCCAAGGGACACGAGATTCCCGTGCCAACACGAGAAGAGTTCGATCGCCTTCTGCGAGAAATCGTCAAACGCGCCAAATCATCGCCTCGCCGCTTGCGTTAGCACGCATCAAAGAGCTACCTAATGAGGTCAAATAGTGAGAAGAGAACTATCAATCAAGACTCTCCCCATAGCTCCTCGATGTCCTGCTCCGCCCTTCTCTTAAGCTCCGCCGCCTCCCTGAACCCGAGGTCTTTGTAAGACTCCGCCGAACCGTATTCCCGGGTTCTGACCACCACCGGCATGGGCACGGCATGACCGAAAATGAGCGCCTGCTGCTTTGTATCCAGCTTGGCCAGAACCGCCTTAAGCTCGCTCTTGCCCACTACCCCGGTGAGCACGCTGTCTATGTCCCGCTCATTGTCCAGGAGACAGGTGATCTTGGTCCCGAGCTGGCTCATAACCTCCTCGTCGATGCCGCTGGGGCGTTGATCTATAACCAGCAGGGTGACATTGTATTTGCGCATCTCGCGGGCGATGGTGCCGAAAATCGTCTGCCTGGCTATCTCAGGGCTGAGGAACTTATGCGCCTCCTCGATGGTGATGACCAGCGGTCGCGGCAGGGCCCTGTCCTCCCCCATCGCCCTCTCCGTTCTCTCTCGATACTGGGCATGGATGCGCCGGGTAAGCAGATTGGCCACCAAGATGTAGGCGGCGATGTCCGTGTGCCTGCCAAACTCCAGAACGACACTGATACCCCGGTCCAGGTATTCCAGAATGCGCTTGACCGAATTATCCGGGGCATGGGCTACCAGGAAGGGGAGCCTCCTTAGGGTCTCCAGGCGGCGGCGCAGGGCGGCTAAGGTGGCTTCGTGCTCGCCCAGGCTTGCTGCCAGCTCGCCCACCTCCTCTCTGCCCTCCACATTCAGGAAGCTTTCCAGCCACTGCCCTCCAAAATGGCGAGCCAGGCGGTAGGGGGCTTGAGCCGCGGCCTCAGTGAGATTTAGGGTTTCGCTGAGCATTACGATGTCCTCAGGCTCAATCTCGTCGTAGCCGATTTTGACTATGAAATCGGCGCTCACCTGACGCCGCCTGGCGTTTTCCTCATCCAGGGCAAAGACCGCCACCTTGGTGGGAAAGAGCTGCTTCAGGGCTTTAACCTTGCGCCCCCCCTCGCTGTAGCCCTCCCAGCCATATTCGCTATGCATGTCAAAGACCAGATTCGCCGCCGCCCCCTCCTGAAGTATGCCCATGAGGAGCAGCCTGGTGAGAAAGGTCTTTCCCGTGCCGCTTTTGCCGAAGACACCGTTGGAGCGCTTGGTAAGCTCCCCGAGGTCGAGGCGGACTTTGGTCTCTATCATGTCCAGCGGGGTGCCGATCCAGAATTGCCCCTCGCTAACCTGGCCAAAGACCTGCTCCACATCCTGCTGCGATGCCAGCTCCACCGCCGAGAAGTGGGCGGGCACGGTTTTCACCGGTTGAGGCCCTTCCAGAATGCTCATCGCATCGCTGCCTATGGTGAGCATGGGGCGAACATGGAGCTTCCCATAGGTACTGGTCCCGGCCACTACCTCGGCGATGAAGGGGTCGGAGACATCGGGGGGAGTGATTGCGAGTCTCGGGTCTATAACTTCCAGGCTCACATCGGTGATCATGCCAAAGAAGCGTTGCCTCTCCCCCTGAATGGTGACATAGCGCCCCACCACCATTCCCTCCACCAGGGAGGAGCTGTCCAGCTTGACCTCTACCCCCCTGGTAACCGAACCTGAGACCACGATGCCCAGGCGATTGTCCTTGGGTTGCTCCAGGCTCATGCCTTTATTCTCCTCAGGATGGCGTTAAGGCTATCGAGCTGGCCGTTGAGCAGGATGACCACCTCTTTAGCCGCCGATACCAGAAAGGTGCGGGGGTCCTGGTGTGCCTGGCTTGCCTGGCGCAAACAGGCGGCCACCAGCTCCTCCGCTGAGGCCGGCACCCTGGCATCCAGCAGCAGCCTCAGAAAATCAAAGCTCCGGCTGAACTCCCGCACCTCGTCCGGCTCGCAGACATAGACAAAGCCGTGGATACGCGCCGGCTGCGGGGGCAGATAGTGACGGAGACAGCCCGCCTCCCGATGCCCTACCACCAGAGCCTCGAACTCGGTGCGCAGCAGCTTGGCCAGCTGCGGGTTAGACCGGTAAATATCCTCCTCCGCCATCTCATCCCTCCCCCGGGCAATGGGATGGCGACCGGGCTCAATGCTGGTAGTGGCCGCATTATAGACAACGGCATAGACATCTATGAGCCCGTCACCGGTCTTCACCAGGCTGCCAAAGGGAGGAGAGCCGTGCAATTCATAGCACTCGGCCTGAAACTGGCTGGTGCTGGCCTGGACCACTTCGCCTATCTTAAACGGCAAAGCTTCCTCCTAGACCCATCTGGTTCGCTTGCTCCGGCTTTTGGCCGAGCTCTGGCTGGGCAGGCGTTTCTCCGAGAGCGCCAGCTCGACCAGTTGCCAGAACCGCTCCCGGTCGGCCGAGGTTACCACCGCCCTTTCATGGGCCTCGCTTAGGGCCACGGGGTAGCCCTGCCCCCGGCGGCACTGGTCGAGGATAAGGCTGTGAACCAGATCAAGGCGGCTCCCATCCTCAGCAACCCAGCGAGGGACCTCCACCCTGGCTATCTCATCGTCGACCTTGAGATAGAAGAAGTGAACCTCGTGATCCCGGTAGTGCCTCTGAATTTTGGAGTGGCTGATGAAGGTGGGGGTCCTTTCACCCTGGCTCAGCAGACTGTCGAAGAGCTCCCTGTCCTGCACACCGGCAACGGCATCGCAGGTTCTTCCCTCGGCAGGAGGAGCGCCCGAGCAGTGCCGATCACAATCGGGGGGGTCATGGGGGCAGAGGGCCACCCTCAGGGCATTGACGACATCAGTGCTGCGAGGCCGGCTGATATAGCTGGCCAGGGCCAGGTTTCTATCTCGGCTGCACTCCTTTATCTCGTCCAGAGACTTGAGAAGGCCGTGGTCCAACAATATCTCGGTTACAAATTCAGGGTAGGCCCCGAGGCCCCATAGAATCAGCGAGCCATCAAGCAGGGCCAGGGTTGGCTCATCGGAGGAGTCCATGAGCAACCTGGCTGCCATGCGGCATTCCTCCAGGCTGCGCTTGATGCCCAAGAGGCCCCCTTCCACCAGCTCCTCCCGGTGGGCTCTAAGCGGGTCGGCGATAACTAGCTCCTCATCTCCGAAATAAAGGCCGGGCTGGCTGAAAAGGAGAGCATCGGGGTTTTCTCCATAGTGAAGATGAGCCACACCTATGTTTATGAGGTAGCACCTCGTTGAGCTGTGGCGGTCAACATCGATATGGGAGCCATCCACAGCCAGCACGGCGAATTGCGGGGGGCAGGGGGGTGCCCTACGGCTTCGGTCCAGCCCATCCACCAAGCCTGCCACCAGCCAGGTTGTCTTGCTGGCTGCGATCTTCCTCTTCAAGGCGTCGGCAGCGCCGGCTTGAGATCGAAGGGTTCCCAGGGCAAATTGAAGGCGCGCCTCCTTTTCCCCCTGGCTGACCTTCAATCTGTCCGCCATCTCGTCGATTCGCTCAGCGAGTTGGCGAAGATCTAATGACATTTCTCCAACCCCTAGCCAGCCTTGAGAGGTCCTTGTTCTCCCACACTACCAGCAGCTGGGAAGCGATAAAAAGGGAGCTATAAGTGCCACTGATGACGCCTATTATGAGGGCTAGGATGAGGCTCTGGATGGTTGCCCCACCGAAGAGGAATAGGGCAACCAGGACGAAGAGGGTGGTTAGACTTGTATTTAAGGAGCGTCCTAAGGTCTCAATAAGGCTGGTGTTGACCGTGGTTTTAAAATCATTACTTATGCCCTTCCCCATGTTCTCACGAATGCGGTCAAAGACGACAATGGTGTCGTTCACGCTGTAGCCGATAACGGTCAAAATGCCCATGATAAACATGGCGTTGATCTCCAGGTTGAAGGCCCGGCCTAAGATGGAGAAGATCCCCAGCACAATCAAAACGTCATGTACTAAGGCGATGATGGCGCAGGTGCCATAGCGGAAGGGGCTGGGCAGCCGGCGAAACGCCCAGGTGATGTAGATCAGGACGGCAACCGCTGCCGCCAATACGGCATAAAAGGCATTGCGCTCGATCTCTCGGGCGACGATGGGAGACACGGAGTGGAAGGCACGCTCCTCCACCGTGCCAAACTCCTCCTTTAGGGCATCTTGCAGCTCTTCCTTCTGGGAGGTGTCCAACTGTTCGATGCGGATGATGAAATCACCGTCGTCAGTACGTTGAATGATGGCATCTGAGTAGCCTTGATCGGATAGCTCCCGGCGCAGCTCCGCCTGCCCCACATCCCGCTCGAAGCGGATGGTTATCATCGATCCGCTGTCGAATTCGATGCCTCGCCTGAGACCAAAGAGCGACAGCGAGAAGATGCCCGGGATGAGGATCAGGGCCGAAAACAGAAAGTACCAGTATCTCTTGCCTACGAAGTCAACCAATCTATCCCTCTCCCACCTTGAATGCCGATAGTCTAGGTGCCCAGCGCGTGCCAACTATGAAACGCAGAAAGCTCCTGGTGACCACGATGGCCGAGAACATGCTTATGGCCACGCCGATACCCAGGGTCAGGGCAAAGCCCTGCACCGGACTGGCCCCTAACTCGCTGCCAAACCAGTAGAGGATACCGCAGGTGATAAAGGTGGACACATTGCCATCGCGAATGGCAGGCCAGGCGCGGTTGAAGCCGTGCTCTACGGCCGCCCCCGGGGTCCGTCCTCTCCGTAACTCCTCCTTCATCCTCTCAAAGATAAGCACATTGGCATCCACGGCCATGCCCAAGGAGAGGATAAAGCCGGCAATCCCGGCCAGGGTGAGGGTGAAACCGGGAAAGACCTTGTAAGCGGCCAATACCAAAACCCCGTAGATAAGGAGCGCGCCGCAGGCCAGCAATCCCGGCAGGCGGTAGTAGAGCAACATGAACAGCAAGAGAATTGCTCCACCAACCAGTCCCGCAACCAGGCTCTTGTTGAGGGAGTCCTTGCCCAGGGTGGCATCGACCTTGTCCGTCATCAGAGGCTCGTTGGTCAGAAATTCATCCCCTTCCCATCGCCCCAGGGGTACGGGCAAGGCACCGGTGTTGAGCTGGATTGCCAGGCGCCGGGCTCGCTTCAGGGGCACGCCTTCGATAACCCCCTTGCCCTTGATCACAGCCCGAACTATAGGGTCTGAGATGAGCTCCTCGTCGAGGAAGATCCCCAGGGGCTTATCTATCAGGCGGCGGGTGATCTGCTCGAAGAGCTTGGCCCCTTCCTCGTCCCACTCGAAGGCTACCACGGGCTCGTTGAGCTGACCGGTCAGCTCTAAATGGGCGTTGCGCTTGAGGTATTGGCCGGTGAGGGCTTTTTCCTGGCCATCGCTCCCGGTCGCCATGGCCACAATCCACTCGGGGTTGCCCTGCTCATCGAGGACGGGGATCCCGGCCTCATCAAGCTTCTGCTCTTTAAATTCGAGCTGGGCAGTCTCACCGATGAGACTCATCGCCTCTTCCAGGTCCGACACCCCGGGAAGCTGGACGATGAGGCGGTCGTCACTCAGCTGCACTATCGGCTCGCTGACACCGTATCTATCTATCCTTTTCTTGACTATATCCTTGATGGCTTCCATGGCATCGCTGGGGCTTTCATCCTCGCCGAGCACTGATAGGTCGGCCTGATAGACAAGCTGGGTGCCTCCGCGCAGGTCCAGGCCCAGGTCGAAGTCCTCTTTACCCAGCTTTGCCCCCCCGGCAGGTATGATCAGCGTTATGGCCAGGGCAGCCAGTATGGCTATGCCGATCAGTATCTGTGTGTTTCTTCTGCGCATCGACTCGTCCTATATGTATTATCAGAGTAAGGTGAGGCCATGATCTTATGTCAAATCACGCCTTCACGCGAGCAGCCTCGAGCTTGAGCTGAGTCGCCTACGGACAAAAGACAGGGCCTCCTCGCTGGAGGCTATCTCCCCAGCCGCTTGAGCCTCACGTATCGCCTCTAGAAGCTCACCGATCCCAGGGCCGGGACTCATGCCGAAGACGGCGATCAGGTCATGCCCGGTAATCAACCTGGGTGGGAAAACCACGCCCTCCTCCCTGAAGCGCTCGGTGAGCACATACTGCACTATCTCGGCATGCTGCTCCCACTGGGCTAGGTCCAGCTGGGGGCCCCGGGTGGCTAAATGGTCGGCCAGACTGAGGAAGAGGGTATCGATGCCCTCCTCATCGGTGTCGCGGAAGTAGCGGTAGATAGCGCGGCGGGAGGGCATCCCATTATCGCTCATCTGCATGGGGCGAAGATGGTGCCGAATGACGGTTTCCACCGTCTTCGTCTCCTTGGCGCTGAATCTCAGCCGCTCCAGAACGTGCCTTGCCATAGCCGCTCCCTCCTGAGCATGTCCGAAGAAGCGTATCCTGCCCCCCTCATCCACGAACTTGGTCTGTGGTTTGGCGATATCGTGGAGCAGCGCGGCGAGCTTCAGCAATGTCTTTCTGGTATGACCGCTGCCGATCACCTGGCCAAAATGCTGGGCCAGGGCCGGAGACCAGGGAGCCACGGCCAAGATTTTGTCCCTCTGGTGCTGCCAACCGTTCGCTCTGAGCACCAGTTCAACGGCAGCCACGGTTTCGATGGAATGGTCGAAAACATCCCAGTAGTGCTCCTTGGGCTGTGTCGCCTTTCGGGATGGGGCTAGCTCCGGGATTACGGCTGAGAGCAGCCCCAGGTCATCGAGATAGCGCAGGGAGCTGGCCGCCTGGGGAAGGTCGAGCAGCCGATATAACTCCTCTTGCACCCGCTCCCCAGCTACCGTGGCCACAAGATGCGAGCGGTGCCGGATCAGGGCTTCGGTGGCGCTGTCAATGGTGAACCCGAGCTCGGCAGCAAGACGAGCTGCCCTGAGCAGCCGCGCTGCATCTTGATCAAAGACCTCCTGGCTCACTGCCCGTACTATACCCTGCTCCAAATCACGCTGCCCACCAAAGATGTCGATGACCTTCACCGCCGAGAAGTCGTCTCCCAGCCCCTCAAGGTCTAAGGCTATGGCGTTTATGGTGAAGTCTCGCAGGGCAAGGTCTTTCTCTATTCCGCCGCGCAGGGTGGAAAAATCGAGGCACAGACGATCTTCCTCCTGAGGCAGGACCACCCTAGCCACTTCATTCGCTGCATCCAGCAGCACAAACTTGCCGCCAAAGGCAACTGCCACCTCTCGAGCTATCTCTGGGGCTTTCCCGGTCACAGCGATATCTATATCGGCGCTGGCTTGCCCCATGAGGCTATCCCGCACATAGCCGCCAATCAGATATGACTTGACACCTCGCTGGGAGAGAAATCCCCCAAGCCTTGCAAGCAGCGCAGCCATTTTGCTGTCTACAGGGGAACCTGCCAGCTCCCTCCTCCGTTGCGCCATCCTTAGTTCACCTTATATCGCTGTGGCTTCAGTGTCTTGATCTGGCTCGATCTCACGGAGTTTGTCCCTGCTCTCTAGATGGTCGATATAGAGCACCCCGTTTATGTGGTCTATTTCATGTTCTATGATCTCAGCCAGAAGGTCCCGCGCCCTTATCCGGACTTGCCTTCCTTGGCGGTCACGTCCCTTCACCGTGACTGAAAGGGAGCGCTTGATCTCCCCTTGATAACCAGGGATGCTGAGGCATCCTTCCTCAACCAGGCGCTCCCCGGATCGCTTGACCACCTCGGGGTTGAGCAGGGCCACTACCTCCTCTCCTGGCAAGGCAAACACGATCACCCGAAGTTGAACCCCAACCTGCGGAGCAGCCAGCCCCACCCCGGGGGCAGCCTGCATGGTCTCGATCATGTCGTCGATGAGTCTCTGGATCGAGCCGTCGATGTTCCTCACCCGCTTAGCTTTTCGTCTCAACGCGGGGTCGGGTAAAATGCGAATAGGAAGAACCGCCATCTGGATCCTGCCCAGTGGAAGATGGTGAACAAACCCAAAAGGGCTCATCCCTGGAATTATAGCTGGAAAGCAGCCTCTTGTAAAGGTTAGAGGAGGCTAGCCGGGTCGATATCGACTGCCCAGCCTTGAGGCAAAGGCACCTCCGCCAAAAGATGAGAAGGGTCGGGGCCACGAAGGATGATCTGCCAGCGAAATCTGCCCCGTAGCCTCTGAATAAAGGCAGGGGAAGGGCCGATAATATCGACTTCCTCCCCCCGGGAGTCTCTCTCAGCGAGGAGAAGGCGGCTCATCCTCTCCGCTTCCCCCTGGCCCAGAGCAGCACTGGTGTGGCTATAGGTGAGACGCGCCAGCCGGGTGAAGGGGGGATTGTGATACTGGCGCCGATAAGAGATCTCCCTTTCGTAGAAAGCGGCGTAGTCGTGTTTGGCCGCAGCCTGGAT
>JAUVWM010000097.1 GCA_030604105.1 Dehalococcoidaceae bacterium | reverse complement strand
GTGGGGGTGGTTTTAGGGGCTAAGCTAATGATGAGGGTGCCTGCCAAAAGGCTGCAGCAAGGTTTCGGCGCCCTTTTGCTGGTGGTGGGGCTGCGCCTCCTGATCTGGGGGGCATAGTTGAAGGTGGTTTGGCGATGTCGGTAGCAGCCGGGATGGGCATAGGGCTGGTGGCAGGAGCCATGGGTGGAATGCTGGGTATCGGCGGCGGCGTGGTCTTGGTCCCGGGCATGGTCTTGCTCCGGAAAGTCGAGCAGCATGCCGCTCAAGGCATATCGCTGGCTGTGATCGCGATGACTGCCCTGGTTGGAGGTTACACTCACTACCGTCAAGGCAATGTCAGGCTTGGGGTTGTCCTCGGCATCGCTCCAGCGGCAGTTATCTTCGCTTTGGGCGGCAGCTTTCTGGCGAATGAGATTCCAGCCCACTGGCTCAGCCGGGCCTTCGGCTTGCTCTCGCTGGCGATGGCAGTCAGAATAATGTGGCCAAAGACAATGGCCGGGAAAACCCGACTCGAAAACAGCGGATGACGGAGGCCGAGAGTGTCAGCGTTGACCGAACTCCATGAGGAGATCAGCCACTGCCAGGAGTGCGAGCTGGCTCGCCATCGCACCAGGGTGGTGCCCGGCGAGGGCGCGGAGAATGCCGCCATACTCTTCATCGGCGAGGCGCCGGGCTGGCATGAGGACCAGCAGGGGCGCCCCTTCGTCGGCCCTGCCGGGCAGTTCCTGAATGAGTTGCTGGCCTCCATCGGACTGAGGCGGGAGGATGTATATATCGCCAATGTGCTCAAATGCAGACCCCTGGCAAACAGGGACCCCCTGCCGGCGGAGATACAGAGCTGCCGCAAATGGCTCGACCGCCAGATCGAATTGATTGGCCCCAAGATGATCGTCACCCTGGGGCGCTACTCCCTGGCCAGATTCTTTCCCGGCGAGACCATTGGCCGGGTGCACGGTAAGGCACGGAAGCAAGGTGATGTTATCTGCTATGCTATGTACCATCCGGCGGCCGCCCTTCACCAGCAGAGCCTGCGTGAGTCTATCAAGTCCGACATGCTTAAGATACCCCAGCTTCTGGCCCAAGCGGAGAAGTTGCCGGAGGCGGAGAGGCAGCCGCAGCAATTGAGTATGTTCTAGGCATAACCATATGGCTAAACGAAAGCTGAGGATAGTCCCCCTGGGCGGGCTGGGTGAAATCGGTAAGAACAGGATGGCCCTGGAGTACCGGGACGACATCATCGTCATCGACGCCGGGCTGATGTTCCCCAAAGAGGACATGCTGGGCATCGACCTGGTCGTCCCCGATATTAGCTATTTGCTGGAAAGGCGGGATAAGATACGGGGCATCATCGTCACCCACGGCCATGAGGACCACACCGGCGCTCTGCCCTACCTCCTGCCCCAGTTGGGGGTGCCCGTCTATTCCACCAGGCTCACTCACGGGCTTATCTCGGTCAAACTTAAAGAGCATCGGGTGCTGACCAAGGCCAAGCTGAAAGTGATCCAGCCGGGGCAGACCATCACCCTGGGCAAGTTCAGGATCGAATTCCTGCATGTGTGCCACAGCATACCTGACTCCACCGGCCTCATCATCCACACCCCGCTGGGCATCGTGGTTCACAGCGGCGATTTTAAGCTGGATCACACCCCGGTGGAGGGTACGCCCACTGACCTAGCCCGGCTGGCTCAACTGGGGGCCCAGGGGGTACTCCTCCTGTTCTCCGATTCCACCTATGTGGAGATCCCGGGATACACCCCTTCAGAGAGATCGGTGGGGGAAACCCTGGATCGTATCATCGCCCAGGCACCGGGGAGGGTGATTATAGCCACCTTTGCCTCCTTGATCTCGCGCATCCAGCAGGTTATCGATGCTGCGGCCAAGCACCAGCGCCAGGTGTTCATCCTGGGTCGCAGCATGGTCGACAGCGTGCGCATGGCATCGGAGCTGGGCTATCTGGTTGCCCCTCCCGATGTCCTCGGCAGGCTCGATGGACTTCGCAAGCTGGCTCACGATCGGATTGTGCTGCTCACCACGGGCTCTCAAGGGGAGCCGACCTCGGCCCTGGTGCGGATCGCAAATCGGGATCACCCCCGGGCCCACATCATTCCCGGGGACACGGTTATCGTCTCGGCAACCCCGATCCCGGGCAATGAATCCCTGGTCAGCAGGACAGTGGACAACCTTTTCAGACAAGGGGCCCAGGTGTTCTACGATAAGCTGGAAAAGGTCCACGTGCACGGCCATGGCAGCCAAGAGGAGTTGAAGATGATGCTCAGCCTGGTTAAGCCCAAGTTCTTCGTGCCCATTCATGGCGAGTATCGTCACCTGACCCTCCATGCTCAGCTGGCCCAGTCGCTGGGTATCCCCCAGAGCAATACCTTCGTGATTGAGGACGGGGACATCCTCGACCTCACACCTGAGGGAGGCAGGGTTGTAGGCAGGGTAAGCTCGGGCAATGTCTATGTGGATGGCTTAGGCGTGGGCGATATCGGGAGCGTTGTCCTCCGTGACCGCAGGCTGCTGTCGCGGGACGGGATTGTGGTGGTGATCATGGCCATTGACAAGCGCAGGGGCAAGATAGTGGGCCGTCCCGACATCGTGTCCCGAGGTTTCATCGAGACGGGCGAGACCGAAGACCTGCTGGAGCAAATCCGGGACTTGGTGGTGAAGACACTGGACCATGGCAGCGATCACCCGATTGAGTGGAGCTTTATCAATGTCAAGGTGAAGGAAACTCTGGGCCGGTTCCTCTATCAGCAGACAAAGCGCCGGCCTATGATCCTTCCCATGGCCGTAGAGGTATAAGCCGGGACTATCCCCACTTGCGACGTCATCATGGGAACACATTTCAGGGGCAAACTCAAAAGAAGATCGCAAGTCAGGCGGCCGTTTATAACCCCGAGGCTGAAGTGGCGATTTGCGCTATTGGCAGTGGTGCTTGGCCTCCTGGTTTGGTTTTGGCCACCTTTGACCTCCGTTATCAGCGATGCCGGAGACTGGCTGGGGGATACCTTTGGCGTAGGCGTGGTTCTTTTCGGCGCGGGGCTGGGGGCCCTGCTCTGGTTTGCGTGGCGGGAGTCCATTGCCAGCTTCTTCCGCCGCCTGGCCCGCTACCTGCGATGGTGGAACCGCTGGCTCAGCGGGGTGGCTCTCTTTTTCGCCCTCTCTGGCCTGCTGGCCCTCTCGGGCGGTGAGGACTGGGGGGGCAGGCTGGGTGAAAATATCGTCGGTGACTCCAACATCCTCGGCGGGCTCGCGGTTCTGGGGCTGGTCTTTGCCGCGTCAGTTCTGTTCTGGCCGCGAGGAACTTTCCGCCGACTGCGGAGCCTAGCCCTGGCAGCCAGGGCCGGGGCGCTTGGCCTCTGGCGATGGCGCCGGAAAGTCGGGCCAGCCCTGGGCGCCAGCCTGAGATGTATCTCCCATATCATTTCCTGGCCGGGCAGGCTCTACGCCAAGCAACCCTTCCATATCTCCATCGCTCGCAGGCGGCCCCGCGTGGTAACCACCGTTTCCCAGTCCGCAGCCAAAATGGAAGCCTCGCCTCCCTCAAGAGCCGTGCCCGTGGAGGGGCCCGCAGAGACCCCGCCTATAGATATAGAGACCCCAGCCATATCTGTAGAGCCCTCGCCAGCAATGGTCAGGATGACTCAAGAGCTGGGTGACAGGAAACAGGCAGTGGCACCGGAAATCACCCTCAGCGGCTGGCAACTGCCATCTCTGGAACTCCTGGAGCGGACCGCTGACATTGAGTTCTCTCCGGCGGATATCGAGAGACGGGCCAGACTTATCGAGGATGCCCTGGCAAGTTATGGGGTAGAGGCCAAGGTGGTGCAGGTGAACCCCGGCCCCACGGTGACCCAGTTTGGGGTCGAGCCTGGCTGGGACCGCAAGTATAAAAAGGTAGTGGAAAAGGACCAGGATAGCAGGGTGATATTGGACTCCAATGGCAGCCCCAAGGTCAAGCTGGAGGAGATATCGAAAACAAGGATCAAGGTGGACCGCATTCGTTCTTTGGAAAATGATATCGCTCTGGCCCTGGCTGCCCCCTCGATCAAGATCGAAGCCCCGGTGCCGGGAAAGCCCATGGTGGGGATCGAGGTGCCAAACTCAACCATGGGTCTGGTCACCCTGCGTGGCATCGTCGAGGGCGCCTCTTTCCAGAAACAGAGGTCTAAGTCCAAACTGGCGATGGCCTTGGGCAAGGGGGTCGGTGGGGAAGAGATAGTTGCTGATCTGGCCAAGATGCCCCATCTCCTCATCACCGGAGCCACGGGAAGCGGCAAGACCGTGTGCCTGAACGCAATCATCTGCTGCCTGCTCTTGCATAATGGACCCGACGACTTACGGTTCATCATGATCGATCCCAAGCACGTGGAGCTGGTGAATTTCGGCAGTGTGCCCCATCTGGTGACCCCGGTTATCAATGACACTGAAAAGGCAGTGGAGGCCCTGCGCTGGCTACAGCGCGAGATGGACAGGCGCTACCGGAAATTGGCCTCGGCCGGGGCGCGCAATATCGAGGGCTACAACAGGGGGCGCCAGCCGGGGGAAACGCTCCCCCAGTTGGTGCTCCTCATTGACGAGCTTGCTGACCTGATGATGGCGGCCTTCGATGAGGTTGAGCGCAGCATCTGCCGCCTGGCCCAGATGTCACGAGCCACAGGTATCCATCTGGTGATAGCCACCCAGCGTCCCTCGGTGGACGTGATCTCGGGGCTGATCAAGGCCAATTTCCCCACCCGCATCAGCTTTGCCGTCACCTCCCTCGTCGATTCACGCACCATCCTGGATAGCAGCGGCGCCGAGAAGCTGCTGGGCAGGGGCGATATGCTCTATCTGGCCACGGATGCTTCCCGCCCCAAGCGCCTCCAGGGGTGTTTCGTCTCTGAGGCGGAGATCGAAAGGCTGGTATATTTCTGGGGTGGGCAGCGCCGGGAGGAGGCCGCCCCCCTCGAGTTCGAGGAGGATGCTCAAATCGCTTACCCGGAGGGCGGGGCGGCGGATCCTCTTCTGGAGGCAGCCAGGCGGCTGGTCCGGGAGCATAAACATGTCTCCACCTCCTTCCTGCAACGGAGGCTGCGTATAGGCTATCCCCGGGCCGCCCGACTTATCGATCAGCTGGAGGAGAATACTTCAGGAAAAGAGGGCCCCTAAGGGCTGGCATAAAGCCCGGGAAAAGAAGGGAGGGGTTGAGACAAAATGGTGAGGAGTCTAGCTGATATACTTGGCGCCTTTGCCGGGCACCGCCGGGGCGAGAGGGATGAGGCCCTGGCCGAGATAGAAAGTTGCCTCTCCTGCGGTGGCGACCTCCCCGGGTCTGAGCTTTTCCAGCGCTACCGGGTGTGCCCCGAGTGCCGATTTCATTACACCCTTTCGGCCTCGCAGCGAATAGAGCTCCTGGCCGATCCCGGAACCTTCAGGGAGGTAAACCGCACCCTGGGCTCCCTGGACCCTCTCTCCTTCTCGGGGCAGGTTTCCTATCGGCAGCGTCTCGTCGAGGCTCAGAAGAGGACAGGGCTTAAGGAGGCGATAGTCACCGGGGTGTGTCATATCGGCGGCAATCGCACGCTCATCGCCGTATTGGACTTCGGCTTTCTGGGGGGGAGCATGGGCTGCGGGGTGGGGGAGAAGATGTTGCTTGCCTTTGAAATGGCGGCCAGGAAGAAGCTGCCCATAGTCACCGTGGTTAGCAGCGGCGGCGCCCGCCTGCAAGAGGGGGTGCTGTCTCTGATGCAGATGGCCAAGACGGCAGCTGCCGCCAAGCGCCTGCATGCCCTGGGCCTTCCCTTCATCTCCGTCCTGGCCAACCCCGTCAGCGGCGAGGTCTACGCCAGCTTCGCCAACCTGGGGGACATCATCATCGCCGAGCCCGGGGCTCTGGTTGG
>JAUVWM010000089.1 GCA_030604105.1 Dehalococcoidaceae bacterium | reverse complement strand
TTTTTGTTAACCTCCTTTAACTAAAAGCCCACAACCAGATTCGAACTGGTGACCCCGTTCTTACCAAGAACGTGCTCTACCTGCTGAGCTATGTGGACAGCACTGGCTTCTCCAGAGTTATACCCGGGTAGCAACCGCCTTCGGGCCTCCATGGTGGAGGGGGCAGGATTCGAACCTGCGTAGCCATTTAAGGCGGCAGATTTACAGTCTGCTCCGATTAACCACTCCGGCACCCCTCCCCCTCTCCGGAGCCCGAGAGGGGACTCGAACCCACTAACCTACCGATTACAAATCGGTTGCGCTGCCGTTGCGCCACTCGGGCCTCAGTACGAAAGTATAAGGTCAATGGGGAAGCAAGTCAACCAGGCCGTAGTACCGTCATTGGAGAAGGAGAGGCGAGGCCCGGGCCGTACTTGTGCTGAGGACACCTTGTTCGCCGGGCGGACAGCCATGTTATTGACAACAGCTTGTCCTCCTGCTTATACTCATTATACCGTAAGAGTGGAGGTGTCCATTGGACTTCAGCTTTACCCCGGAGGAAGAGGCCTTCAGAGAGGAGGTGCGTGATTTCATCAAAAAAGAGCTGCCCCCGGATTATGAGCCGGCCATGGCCCACCCGATGGAGCGCAGCACCGCCGAGGAGGTGGAGTTCCGCCGCACCTGGTGGAAAAAGCTGGCCCAAAAGGGATGGCTGGGCCTGAGCTGGCCCAAGGAGTATGGGGGACAGGGCCGTTCCTTCATCGAGCAGATGATCCTCAAGGAGGAGATGAACTACCATAGGGTGCTGGCGGGCGACCAATTCGGGATAGATTACCTGGGGCCGGCCCTGATGGTGCACGGCACCGAGGAGCAGAAGAAGAGGCATCTGGGGCCCATTACCAGGGCCGAGATTTTCTGGTGCGAGGGCTACAGCGAGCCCAACGCCGGCTCCGACCTGGCCTCTCTCCAGACCAGGGCCGTGGAAAAGGACGACCACTTCCTGGTCAATGGTCAGAAGATCTGGACGAGCAATGCTCACATTGCTGACTGGTGCAATTTCATGGCCAGAACCGACCCCGATGCCCCCAAACATAGGGGCCTCAGCTATTTTCTGGTGGATATGAAAACGCCAGGCATCACCGTTAGCCCCTTGATAAACATGGCTGGCGGCCACAGCTTCAACGAGGTTTTCTTCGAGGACGTGCGTGTTCCCAAGGAGAACCTGGTGGGCGAGAAGAACCGGGGCTGGTACGTAGCAACCTCCGTCCTCAATTTTGAGCGCTCCGCCATTGAGGAGGCTGCCTCGCTCAAGCGTGCCCTGGATGAGCTGGTGGAGTACGTCAAGGAGACAAAGGTGGATGGCGAGCCCCTGTCCAAAAACCCTTTGGTCAGGCACAAACTGGCCCAGATAGCCATCGAAATCGAGATAGCCCGCGTGCTCTCCTATCGGGTAGCCTGGATACTGAACAAGGGGTTGGTCCCTGAAAGCGAGGCCTCGGCGGCTAAACTCTTTGGCACCGAGTTAGTGATCCGGACGGCAGGTGCCGCCATGCAGATCGTGGGGCTCCATGGGCAGCTGGCGCCTGGTGCCAAATGGGGCCGCCTCCGGGGACAGATAGGGGGCTGGTATGTCGCCTGCCTGGGCATGCTCTTCGGCGGTGGCACTTCAGAGGTTCAGAGGAATGTAATCGCTATCCGGGGACTGGGCCTGCCCAGACGCTAAGCTTGGCCGGACCTTATGCCCCAATGGTTTCCACTGCCTGCCGGTTCTTCAGGCAATTGACAGCCAAGGGGCATGTAGCTATAATATAGATTGCTGCAAACAGTGATGGGGGCCGATGCGGCCCTCATCTCATTGTCTGAATAGATGGAGGATGGAGCATGGCTGAAAAGGCTCTGAGTGGCGTCAAGGTCCTGGAGTATGCCCAGTTTGTGGCCGGGCCCTACTGTGCCAAGCTGCTGGCGGACCTCGGCGCCGAGGTGATCAAGATCGAGGAGCCGCAAACAGGCGATGAGGCAAGAGGAAGGGGTCCCTTCTCGAACGATATCCCCCATAGCGAGTGTAGCGGCCTCTTTCTCTATGCCAATACCAACAAGCTGGGTATTACCCTCAACCCCGGAGCTAGCGATGGCAAGAGGCTTTTCCTCGAGCTGGTCAAGGGGGCAGACATCCTCATTGAAGATAGGCCCCCTGGAGAGATGAAGAGGCTTGGGCTGGACTATGAGACGCTCAAGGCCACCAACCCCAGGCTCATCGTGACCTCCATCGCCCCCTTTGGCCAAACCGGCCCCTACGCTGATTATAAGACCTACCATCTTAACAGCTATCTGGGCAGCATGCTCGGCTCACTCCTGGCCTTGGACGGCCGGGAACCGGTCAAGGCCGGAGGGGTCGCTGGCGAGTATGTCTGCGGCGTGAGCAGCGCCGCCGCCACCCTGGCTGCGCTCTACGCGCAGGGGCTGAGTGGCCGGGGGCAACATCTAGACCTCTCCAAGCAGGAGATGCTCATCTCCGTAGGGCGGGTTGTGGCCGTTCTCTCCGCTTTCGACCACCAGCAGCAGAATCCGGGCCAGTCCAGTGTCAGGCAGTGCCAGGATGGTTGGAGCATAGTCATGGTCGGCGTCGAGGAACGTCAGTGGCTGGGCCTGGTGGAGCTCATGGGTAATCCAGAATGGGCCCGTGATGAGAGGCTCAGGGATATGAATTACCTTGCTGAGCACCGCGACGAGATCGAGCGTCGCGTCAGCGAATGGTCGCCGGAGCACACCAGGGATGAGATCTATCACCGGGGCCAGGCGCTGGGCTCACCCACCGCCCCGGTCCTAACCCCGGAGGAGGTGGTCAACTCGGAGCAGCTTGCGGCTCGCGGGTTCTTTGCCGACATCGAGCACCCCCGGGCGGGAAGGATAAAGTATCCCACGGCACCTTATCGCTTCTCGCGCACACCGTGGGCCGCGGAGCGCCCGGCCCCCCTCCTCGGTCAGCACAACGAGGAGATCTACTGCGGACGCCTGGGATACACCAGGGAGGAACTGGTAAGACTTAAGGAGACGGGGGCCATCTAGATGCCCTAAAGTGCGTCGCCGAGCGGAGGTTTAAGGATGAGCGAAGGACCTTTAGAGGGAGTGAGGATTGCCGATTTCACCTGGGCATGGGCCGGAGCCCATGCCATAGGTCTCCTGGCGATGATGGGGGCCGAGGCCATCAAGATCGAGAGCAGAAAGCGTCTCGACCACGCCAGGGTTACGTCTATCACCACCGGCGAGAAGTTCACCGAGCCGGACAAGTCCTGGGTTTTCAACAATATCAACCTCAACAAGCTGAGCGTAACGCTCAATCTGACTCAGCCCAAGGCGGTGGAGCTGGCGAAGAGAATAGTCGAGGTCAGCGATGTGGTAGCCCAGAATATGCGCCCTGGGGTGATGGACCGCTTGGGCCTGGGCTATGAGGCACTGAGGGAGATCAAGCCCGATATCATTTACCTTTCCTCCTCAGCCGAGGGCGCCACCGGGCCTCACGGCAACTACACCGGCTATGCCTCCAACTTCGCAGCCATAGGGGGGCTGTCCTGTATAACGGGATACCCTGACGGATTGCCTGGTGACTTCAGGGGAGAGATCGACATCATCAGCGCCACTACCTCCACTTTCGCCATCCTGGCGGCTCTCAACCATCGCCAGCGTACCGGGCAGGGCCAGCATATCGATTTTTCCTCCTCCGAGTCCGTCAGCGTCCTCATGGGCGATGTGCTCCTGGATTACACCATGAACAACCGTGCCGAGCATCGCCAGGGAAATCGCGATAGCTTTATGGCGCCCCATAACTGCTATCGCTGCAAAGGTGAGGACAAGTGGATCAGCATCGCCATCGCCAATGACCGAGAGTGGCAGGCCTTCTGCGAGGCCATGGGCAACCCCGACTGGGCAAAGGACAGGCGCTTCAGCGGCGGCTTAAGCCGCCATCAGCATCAGGCGGAACTGGATGGGCTGATAGAGACCTGGACTATAAACCATACCCACCGCGAGGCCATGGAAATACTGCAGAAGGCTGGGGTGGCCGCCGTGCCCTCATTCACCAGCGCCGACCTGATCCCCGACCCCCACCTGCGGGAGCGGGGGTTCTGGCTCGATGTGGAACACCCTGTCATCGGCAACACGGTAGTGAGCGCTCCACCATGGAAGTTATCGGAGACACCGATCGAGGTACGGCGCCATGCCCCACTGATAGGGGAGCATAACCACTACGTCTTTGGCGAGCTTCTGGGCCTGTCTTCGGCACAGATCGCCCGCCTCGAGGAAGAGAGTGTTATCTACTAGGCCGGTAACCCGAGCGCCTGGCCCGGCTCGCCGTCATCTCAGCGATGGTGCCGGTTCACCCCCTGCCCCCATCCTCCTGCACCTACCTTCGCCGGCGCTCCCATTTGCCCCGAAGGGTTATCCACAAGGACAGCAGCACGAGCTTGAGGTCAAGCCAGAAGCTCATCTCTCTCACGTATAGAGCATGCTGGCCGGTATGAACAAGAATAGGCTCAATGGAGTCAGCATTAGAGGAGGCATTGTGTCTCTCTATCGAGTCAATTAAAGGGGCGACCTTCATGAAATTTGGTCTGGCTCCGCAGACGAGAATAGTTTTCATTTCTCGCTCTGAATCGCCTTGGCTATTTCCTCTGCCGCAGAGGCTTGCCCCGGCTTTTTCCCATATACCACAGTTGGCTCAGCAGCGCAAGAGCCAAGGGAGTAAAACGGGGCAGGTGAATAGGCAGGGTACAAGCTGTCTCAACAGGCTTCTGTTGATCAGGCACACGGGTGCTGGCCATTCACACCTTGCCGGAGGCAAAGACAGTGGCGGGGATGAGGAGGGATTCCACCCTTTGCCCAATGTAGCGGGGCATCAAGGTTGTGGAAACGATGCCCGGGGTCGGCATCAATCTTTATGAGCTGTGCAAGTTGACGAGCTCAAGCAGACAAGGCCTTCTCAAAGGCGAGAGCCTCGTGTAAGTTCTGCCAGATCGTTACCTTTCCGGCTCGCGCCTCCTGCTTGGCAGAGGTCTCGCCGGTGATGATTCTACACAGCGTATCTTCCTCACCAAGATAGGTTATATCGGCACTGGGATAGTCCCCAGCTCTGAAGCTAGCAAGCTCCTTGGTAAAAACAATGTGGTATGCCTTATCGCCAGTTTTCAGGCTGACGATCTTCCCTCGGTAGCCGTTGATCCACTCCCTGACCTTCTCCATCTTGTCTTTCCGGGAATTGATCTCAGCGACCTTGGATCCTAATAGTGCTTCTAATTGTGACATCTTCCGACCTCTAGGAGTGGCTTTCGATCCACTTGTCTATGGCTGCTTCAGCAGCCTGGTGCAAGGTTTCAGGGGCAAACTCTCCGTAGGTCTTGATCACCGCCTGCTTGAACCGATCAGCCTTGTCATGGGGGAGAACGGTCACCAGTCTCATCCTCGGAGCTTCAACAAAATACTTCGTCAACATCGGGAAGTATTTTATCAAGCTGGGATTCGACTTCTCGATGTCGTTCTCGTCAAATCGGGGCTTACCCAGCCACTCACTCATTTTGCCACCTTCCCTTCTCCAATTTCACTTTCTTTCTTTGTCAGGGATCTGAAATACTTTGGAACTGAACCTGGGCCAGTCTGGCAATAACCTGATGCCTGGCCCTTCAGGCCAGGTGCCGGTATACACCTTGCCGTCGCCCTCCACGAAACCTTCCAGAAGAACGGACACCAGCTTCCCTAGGCTCAGCCCACCCTGGGCTGCCATACCGCTGAGCTTCTCCTTGACATTGGCTGGCAGCTGCAATGTCACCTCTTCAGCCATGGATACCTCCTCATAGCGCAGATTCACTTTTTAGTTAGAGGGTTGCCCCAGTATTCCTCGAAGAAAAGGGCTTCCATAGGGGGAAGAGGAGCTCTGTCCATCTTCGCCCCGGGTTCTCCTACGCCTACAATGCCGAGGACATGACAGGAGTTAGGTAGGCCGAAGTAGTCCCTCACCATACCCGTCAGGCGGGCATCATGAGCTACGGTAGGATCGAAATTCACCCCCAGGCCAAGGGCCGTACCAGCCAGCATCATGTTCTGGATGGCACACCCCGTGGATATGATATGAAAGGGATTGGGCGAGGCTGAGGTCACTCCCATATGCGCTGAGTCTATCCACCCCTCGAGATCGATTACCATTATCAGGGTGTCCGCCGTGGGCAACCACTCTCCCATGCCCCTCTCCAGCAC
>JAUVWM010000103.1 GCA_030604105.1 Dehalococcoidaceae bacterium | reverse complement strand
GCAGCATGGGCGGAGAGTGCTCCAAGGGAGCCGCCTATGGCAATGCCTACCTTTCCTTCGGCGAAGCGGCATCCGGCGCAGCTCTGGTGGTCTTCAGTGCCTTTTTCGACCATGACCGTACCGCGGGCCTGGCGGCAAAGATGGTGGGCGAGGCAACCATAGCGGCCGCCGGGCTTGAACGCCAGGAGGCCAACAAGATACTCAACGGCATCATCTCCCTCATAGATGGGCTTGGGATGTTCGACTTGGGCAAGACCTTCCCCGAGTGCTACGATGTGGAGAAGGCGGAGCCTACGGACGAGTGCAAACAGGTCTACGCCGAAGCCAAGAATGACTTGAGAGAGGTGGGCGTTCCCTTCAAATACTGAGAGGGTTACCACGGAGCAAAGCAGGCCCGCGGCCACAAGTGCCTCACGGGAAGTGTCGCCCTCCCGGGATATAACAAATGCTGGTAAGGGGCTGAAGGTGCGATCGTGAATGTAGGGAAGCTCAAAGGACAAGGAAGAAGATGAAGCTGTTTGAGCCTATCACCATCCGTGGAATGGAGATAAGGAACAGGGTTGTAATGGCACCGATGGGCACCACCTTTGGGTTCAGGAACAAGAGAGCCAGGGCTTTCTATGCCGAGCGGGCCAGGGGCGGTGTGGGAGCTATCACAGTTGCCCTTCTGCCCGTAGACCTCTTCGAGGATCAGGATTTCGTTCAGGGGCTAGGTGCCTCATTGATAGACGCCATACATGAACACGGGGTCAAAGTCGGTTCTCAAATATGGCACGGAAACAAATATCCCTATTCGGGAGAGAATGCTGAGTTGGTGGCCCCATCGCCGGGGATGCCCCTATGGGAAAAAGACGTCGAGAGGGTATGGTACGACGGAGCGCTGGGGCAGTGTCGTGAGCTGACCATAGCTGAAATTGAGGATATCATCGCCAAGTTTGCCAATGCCGCAGCCAGGGCAAAGGATGCGGGCTTCGATTTCGTGGAGGTCCACGGGTGCCACGGCCACAGTTTAGCTCATCAGTTTTTTTCGCCCCTAGGCAACCGTCGGCGTGATAGATATGGCAAGGACTTGGCGGGCCGAATGCGCTTCAATATCGAGATGGCCCATGCTATTCGACAAGCCATCGGCGAGGATTATCCCTTTTTCTGGCGCCTGTCCGCCTCAGAAGGGCCGCCAGGGGGCATAACTCTGAGTGATGCCGTGGAACTCAGCAAGCAACTGGTAAAGGCTGGGGTGGATGTTATCGATGTTTCCTTTGGTGCCGGGATCCACGATGACGCTGCGCGTGTGACAAAAAAACAACGGATGGGCACATTTGCCCACCTGGCCGAGGCCGTCAGACAGCAGATAGAAGCGCCAGTCATCGCTGTTGGCAGGATTAACTCCTACAAGGTGGCCGAGGCTATCCTGGCTAAGGGACAGGCAGATATGGTAGCCATAGGGCGGCAATTGCTTTGCGACCCGTTCTGGCCCAGGAAAGTCAGGGAAGGGCGCGCCCGAGAAATTGTGGCCTGCGACTCATGCAGCGAGTGTGTTGATCTGGCTGTGGCTGGAGAGCCTATGAGGTGCAAGAAAAATGGGCGGCTGGGAAGGGAATGGGAGCTCCCGGCTCCGGAGTGATCGTCGGGCTCTTTATCAAAAGAAGCAGGCCGCGATGCGGGAAATAGTAGCTGCAAGTCATGCGAGCTCGACGTCTTTGTTCTTTCGGAGAAGGCTGAAATGAGAAGACATGTGAGCCAACTGGCAGCTGTGGCTTTCCTGGCCTTGCTGCTGGTGGTTCTGGAGTTGTAGGCACCAGCAGATAGGGATCCCTCTCCGGCGCCGTGCGCAGGCACAGGGGGCCGGAATTGCCCCCCACAGGATCAAATTCAACCTAGCCCCAGGGCTGAACTCTGTGATACTATCTCTGGTATCACTTGGGCGCAGATAGCGGCCCGGGGCAAAAAGGAGGCGGGATGATCATCGATGTTCATCATCACTGGATGCCGCAGGAGCATGTGGAGAACCTGGAGAAATACCTGAGGCCGGGAGAGGTGGTGGAACCGCTGGATGAGGACAACTGGTTTATCAAGGCGAAGGGGCGCATCCTGTTCCCGCCAGCACGCGCCTACTATCGGATCGATGAGCACATCCGAGACCTGGATATTGCCGGGGTAGACATGGCAGTGCTCAGCCTGAGCTGCTGGCAGGAGTGGACCACCATGGCCACGGCGCCCGTTATAAACGATTGCATGGCCGAGGTCCAATCCCGGCACCCCGACCGATTCATTGGTCTCGCCCATGTGCCTCCCTTTGAAGAGGGCGCCCTCGAGGAGCTAGAGCGGGCGGTGAAGGTGCTGGGGCTCAGAGGCGTGGCTATCACCACCCATACTCTGGGCCGCTACCCCGACGCCCCAGAGTTCCGCCCTTTCTATGCCAAGGTAGCGGAGCTCGATGTGCCCATTATCGTCCATGCCGCCAGCCTGCCCCAGGGAGAGGCTATCCTGAACATTGTCTACGACGGCATAGGACACCCGCTCGTGGGGCGCATCCTGGACCACAGCCTGGCCACCATCAGGACGCTGACCAGTCATATGCTGGATGACTTTCCCAGCCTCAGGTTCGTGCATGGCCACCTGGGGGGCGCCGCCTTCTTCCCGGCGCGGGAATGGCTGATGCTGGCCGGCCCTGAATACGAAAAGTACAGGCCCCAGCTTTACTTCGATACCGCCCCGCTGGGCTGGAGCCGGCACGCCTTGACCTGCGCCGCCGCCTCCCATGGCGTAGACTACGTGATGATGGGCAGCGACTACCCGGCAGCGGCCCACAGCGGCCAGGATATCGCCAGCGCGGTCAAAGCCATACAGGAGCTGGATCTGACTGCGGAGGAAAAAGAGCGCATCCTGGGCGGCAACGCAGCCCGCGTCTTCAAGATAGAAGGGCAATAGTCTTTCAACAGCCTCCAACTTGTGCCATCTCGTCCAACGACATACAATGAAAGGACGGCACAGCAGGCAGCCTCAACAATGGCAATACATCACCAAAGGAGGACCAGTGATCGAGAGCTTTGATGGCAAGACGCCACGAGTGGCGGAATCCGCCTTTGTTCATCCATCAGCACACGTTATCGGAGATGTAGAGATCGGCGATTGTTCAATCGTGCTGCCAGGAGCGGTTGTAAGAGGCGATGTCGGCTCAATAAGAATCGGAAAGCATGCGCTTATTGAGGACAACTGTGTGCTTCATGTGGGGATTCTTGGGGATAGCAAGCGGGGCATAAGAACTCCCCTTGATATTGGTGAGGGCGTAATCATTGGGCATGGCGCTGTGATACACGGGCGAAGGATCGGAAACAGAGTGCTAATTGGCATGAATGCCGCTATCCTGCAGAGTGTGGAGATCGGTGACTGGTGCGTTATAGCTGCCGGTGCGGTGGTGCCTGAGGGAATGAATATCCCGAGCAAATCATTCGTTGCCGGGGTACCGGCGAAGATCAAAGGTGAACTAAAGAAGGAACACTTGCTTCTGGTGGAGGGAAACGAAGAGCTGTTTTCCCCTGACAAGATTCAGAAGCTGAGGGAATCAGTGGTTCCGCGAATAGGCCATGGGGCAAGCTGAGCTTGTCACATCCGCTCTGGGCTCCTCCGTATGCCGTCTGCAAAAGTGGGACATCTCGGCCCTAAGAATAACGGACACTTCAGGGTCCAAAACCCTGCCCCCTGACAGCGCTATTATGGCTCCTTCTATCTAGTCTTCTCCAAGTAAACCAGAAAGATCACATCAGCATTGACAACCGCACTGGGAAAGACTAGAATCCCGCTATCTGGGGAGCATCGAGCGAGCCCTGAGTTCGTCCATATGGCTTTTGGGCGACAACGATTCACAGGGAATACGGACGGAGGTAGTGATGGAAAATCAACACCAATCCCCAGAGGGGATATCGCCAGACATCTCTGTTCGGCCACTTCGGGAGAGTGATTTGCTCGCCGCCGACCATATCCATCGGCTGGCTTTCGGCACGGCCATTGGCCTCCCGGAACCGCTAATGTTCGGCGGTGATACAGACTACATCCAGACACGCTGGTTAGCTGACCCGACTGCCGCTTTCGGGGCCGAGCTTGGCGGCGAGCTTGTAGGTTCCAACTTCGCGACTAACTGGGGCAGCTTGGGGTTCTTCGGACCATTGTCAGTACGCCCCGACATCTGGGATCGAGGCATCGGCAAGCGTCTGCTCGAGCCGGTGATGGAGCTTTTCGTCAAGTGGGGGACCAAACACGCAGGCCTCTTTACCTTTGCCCATAGCCCAAAGCACGTGGGTCTGTACCAGAGGTTCGGCTTCTGCCCGCGATTCCTTACCGCTATTATGTCCAAGCCAGTCGAGCAGCCGAGGCGCCTGGCGCAATGGTCGAGATACTCCGAGGTGCCGGACAGCGAACGTGCGGGCTGTCTCAGTGCCTGCCGGAGACTGACCGATGCCATCTACGAGGGGCTGGACCTGGGGCGGCAGATCGGGGCTGTCGACACCCAGGGGCTGGGCGACACCGTGCTGCTGTGGGACGACAGCACCTTGGTCGGGCTGGGCATCTGTCACTGCGGGCCCGGGTCCGAGGCCGGGAGCGGTGCGTGCTATGTCAAATTCGGGGGGGGTGCAGCCGGGAACAATGGCCGGGCAAGTTTTTGACCGGCTGCTGGATGCCTGTGAAGCGTTGGCTGCTGCGCAGGGCATGTCGCGCCTCGTTGCCGGGGTCAATACGGAAAACCACCAGACTTATCGTAAGATGATGGCGCGTGGCTTTCGCACCCAGATCCAGGGCATCGCGATGCATAGGCCCAACGAGCCTGCTTACAATGGGTCTGACGTCTACGCCATTGATGATTGGCGCTAGCATGTTCACAGGTCAGGCTCTCAGCTTCCTGAGCAAACCCAATGGAGGCTGATTTGGAGAGGGAGCATGAGCACCAGGCGTAAGAGGAGAAGAGCATCGGAACGGAGGCTTGCCAAAGCCAGCAAACGTACCCCGATTACGATTTGGACCATAATCTTCATTGCACTTGTGGTTCTGGCTATCGGGATAGCCCGAATTATCGAGTAGAGACAAGGCGCAGAAGGGAGGCTGAGAGATGATCAGCATAATCCAGGCTCAGGAGAGAAGCGAGAACGGCCCGGTAATGGCCGAGAGGGACTTCAACAGGAAGTACCAGCTCACCTTGCGTGAGATCGCGGACAAGTACAGGAAGGACGTGAAGCTGGTCCCCGAGGAGGTTATCCCGGAGCCGGAATGTGGCGATGTCGTCTACCAGGCCGCCATTGAGCTGATTACCCGGGTGGGGGTGTATCACCAGAACACCAACCGGGTCATCGAGTTCAGCAAGGATGAGATCGTGACCACGGCCAAGACAAGGAGAGACGATATCATTCTGGGCGAGGGCACAGACAAGGTGATCGTCAGGGCCCGCTGCCTGGGCGACCCCAACCCCCCGATCAACCTCATCGGGCCCACGGGCTTCCCCTACACCCCGGAGTACTTCTTCCCGGCTCACCTGTCCTATGCCAAGGTGCCGGAGGCCCACGGG
>JAUVWM010000163.1 GCA_030604105.1 Dehalococcoidaceae bacterium | reverse complement strand
TCTCCAACACCTTGACCAAGGCCTGGGCCGTCTCAGGCTCATAATAGTTCGCAAAACAGCCGACATAGTACGCCAATCTCCGGCTACCGCCTGGCCCTCCGTTGCCTCCGCCTCTTCTTGCAAACCACCTCTTTAAGGTCTCGTGGCGAAACCTGGGGAGCCGTCTGCTCGTGTCAAAGCCCAAAGCCCTGTGAACCACAGTCCTACTAGGCTCGATACCGATGACAGCGTTAGAGATAGGGGCAGCCAGACTCCCGGCCCTGGCAAGCAATTCGGGATTCCCCAGTACGCGGTTGCGCCAGCCTCGCCCATGCCTGGCAATATGATCGGCCTCAGCCATCCACATCAACCCGGGAATGTCAATAGCTAGAGGACACTCAACACGGCATGCCTCGCAATGGAGGCAGGTATCCAGCGACCGGCCCTCATCCAGCAGGAACATAGACAGGTAGTCTTTGGGGCTCCAGACAGCGCCGTCCTCGCTCATAGCCCGGTTAATGGGGCACTGCTTGATGCAGGCCCGGCAACCGATACAAAGAAGCAGCTCCTCGAGGCCGCTCCCCAAGATTCTGCTCCTACCGTTATCGAGAAGGATGATATGTACTGCCCCGCCTGCACCTCCCAAGAAACTGGGCAAGCTATCCATGTCGCCGGGTTCCACCTCACTGGGCCTGAGGTTCAAGAGCATACTTTCCATGCCAAATATTCCCATACATCTCGTGTGAAAAGCCGCATCCTCTCTGTCCTTCACCAATCTGTCGAGCCCGACGATAAGCACCACCTCCCTGGCCTGCTCCAGGCTTTTCGATATGTTGGAGAAGTGCTGCAGGAAGAATATAGAGCAGTCCTTCGCAGAGACCGCGTTCACACCCAGCACAGCGATACAATCCTTCACCGCTTTCCCACGGCCTGGCCCCAAACCCAGGCCTGTTGAGCTGATAGAGAAAGCCCCGGTAAGGCCCTTTCGCAGCAAATTGGGGAGGTCCCAGTAGTCCCTTATCTTGCTCTCAAAGGAGTCGAACTCAGCATAGTAGGGCTGGATAACCTTGAGACCATGTCTTTCCAATCCCGGCCTTAGCTCATTTGTGACTAAGCTCGACCTGTTAACCACTATGTTCTCTGTCCCCAGGGCAACCTCCGTGATATAGGCCACAGCCTCCTCGGCATCATATGCCGATACGACTCGTATGCCCCGATACCCAGCTATGTTACTCTTGAATTCCTCTAAGAGTGACCCGTGCTCACGTAGCGAATACTCGCGGAGCTCTCTGAGGCGCGATTTGATAGCTTCCAGGTCAGGCTCAATATCTCTGCCGGCCAGGGTTCTTGAAAACCGACGTCTCTTTTCCTTTGGCGATGGCTCCATTATCCATATAGGTGGAATCCCACTCATGTGCCCTCTACATCTCGGCCACGCCCCTTGCGCTTCAATCAAACCTGTATTGTCGGCCCCGAGGCTTTATCACAGCCGGCCAGCCATCACCGCTCCTTGCCCTCGAAGACGTTTGTGGTCTCTATCCAGTCGCTGACGGCAACCGTCTCCATCATTATCCCGTCGGGCGGCATCTCGGAGCCTGGCGCCATCTTCCGGTACTGGAGCATCTTGATGCCCGATGGGCCTATCCTCTTGTCCGGCCCCCAGCCCACGTTGTGGTAGCTGCCAAGGGTATCGACGTGGTCCAGCTTGAGGAGGGCGTTGTACATGGCCTCACCGTTGAGGTTCTCATAGCCGACATCGGCCACCGCCTGCCTTATCAGCGCAGTGAGAATCGCCTTCAAGGCACCAGTGTACGAGAAATCTATCCGCGAAGGGGACAGCCCAGCCCACTCCCTGACCTTTGTGTCCATTCTTTGAGCCTTGGCCACCTCCGGCCCGGCTGTCCACGGCTCCTCCATGGTGACCTGGTACAGGCCCTCGGCGTCTTCCCCAACAATCGGCAGCAACATAGTGTAGGCCTCAGCGACGGCATCGATGACGAACTTTATCTCGTCCCACAGGCCGGTGGCCCGGGCATCCCTTATCAGCAGCGTCACATCCGTGACCATGCCCGACATGTAGATGTAATCCGCTCCTTTATCCTTCAGGTCCAGGAGCTGGGGACGCAGGTCCAGGGCCCCGGGCGGGTAGGTCCTGTCGATGATGTCAACCCCGTGTTCCTCCGCCCACCTGTAGCCGCCACCTACCTTAGTTGCATTCCCATAAGGGTTGTCCCAGTGGAGGTGAGCCAGCTTGGGCCTCTCCAACCCCTGGTAGTCCTGGAGCACCCACCTGGCGAGGCCGGTGAAGACATTGGCCTGGCTGCCGCACATGCTGAAGATCATCCCCGGCGGTTGGAATAGCTCAGGTATAAACGCCCATGAGTGCAGCACCGGTGTCCTGTCCCGCTCGAACATGTCCTTAACAGCGACAAGCAAACTGTCATCACCCATAGGCACCCACAAGATGGGGTGGTGACGGTCCCTCATTCTCTGATACGCTATTTTCGCCGTGGCCGGGTCATACTTGTCGTCGGCCCAGACCAGCTTGATCTTGATGCCGTCAATGCCGCCTTCCACCTCATTTATGTATCTGTAGGAGTCCATCAGCCTGCTGAAGGCCGGGCCGGTGCTTGAGGCGGCGATGCCACTCAGCATAAAGGTACCTCCTATAGTGATCTCCTTCTCTTCCGCCGCCGGCGTCTTATCCTCGTCATCGTCGCCGCAGGCGGCGGCCAGCAGGGGCAGGGCCACCAGCAGCAGGGCCAATAAGC
>JAUVWM010000080.1 GCA_030604105.1 Dehalococcoidaceae bacterium | reverse complement strand
CGGGCGAGGAAGGTTCTGAACCTGGCGGTATCAAGGATGCCAGACATGCCCAGGACCCGGCTCCGGGGAAAGCGGCTTATATGAAAGGCCAGCTGGGTCATGGCATCCAGAGGGTTGGTAACCACGATCAGGATGCAGTTGGGGGAATATTTCACGATATTGCGCGTAACCTCGCCGACGATGTCCATGTTGGTGAACAGCAGGTCATCGCGGCTCATCCCGGGTTTTCTGGCCACCCCTGAGGTGATAACGGCGATATCAGAGCCGGCGGTCTCTTCATAGCTACTGGCGCCGGTGAGGGACGAGTCGCAGCCAAGTACCGGGCCTGCCTGGAGTAAGTCGAGGGCTTTGCCCTGAGGCAGCCCCTCGATGATATCAACTAGCACCACATCGGCGTATCCCCTCTCACCGATCCGCTGGGCGCAGGAGGCGCCTACATTGCCCGCGCCCACAACAGTGACCTTGCTACGCATGAGATTACCTCCCTAATGCTTCAATAACGGCATCGGCAGCCTGAGAGGTGCCCACGGCTGTGGGGTCGTTGCGGTCCGGTTTCAGGTCGTAGGTGACCGACTTGCCTTCGGCGAGGACCTGGGCTATGGCGCTTTTCAGCCTCTCAGCCGCCTCTTGCTCGCCGAGGTGACGCAGCATCATCGCCCCGGAGAGTATCATGGCCATG
The DNA here is from genome assembly GCA_030604105.1 of Dehalococcoidaceae bacterium. Lineage (GTDB taxonomy): Bacteria > Chloroflexota > Dehalococcoidia > JAUVWM01 > JAUVWM01 > JAUVWM01. The sequence continues at coordinate 6,081 of JAUVWM010000080.1, read as the reverse complement.
GGGTTGGCCTTGTTTTGCCCGGTGTATTTAGGGGCGCTACCGTGGGTGGGTTCAAAGACGGCCGCCCCGTCTCCGATGTTAGCCCCGGGCGCCACCCCCAGCCCACCGATGAGCCCGGCGCATAGCTCGGAAACAATATCCCCGTAGAGATTGGGCAGGACGATGACCTCGTAATTCTGGGGGCGACGCACCAGATTCATGCACAGGCTATCCACGATGGCGGATTCGAATTCAATGTCGGGGTATTCCCTGGCCACTTCGGTGACAGCGGACAGAAAGCGGCCGTCGCTCGATTTGAGGATGTTTGCCTTGTGTACCGCGGTTACCTTCCGCCTGCCGTTGGCGCGGGCATAGTTGAAGGCATACCTCGCTATCCGCCGGCTGGCTGTCCCCGATATGGCCCTGAGGCTGATGTTGGAGTCCTGGTTTATATGCCCCCGCCCGGTGGCATCGACGAGATCGACCAGCCTGGCCATCTCAGGCGTCCCGCTATCGTACTCGATCCCGGTGTACAGGTCTTCGGTATTTTCCCTGAACACCACGATGTCCACGTTCTGGTAGAGGGAAGGAACGCCTGTGTAGCTTTTACAGGGGCGAAGGCAGACATAGAGGTCCAGTGCCTTGCGCAAGGCCACGTTGACACTCCTGAACCCGGAGCCCACCGGCGTGGTGATGGGCCCTTTAAGAGCCACCTTATTCTGCCTGATTGAGTCGAGGACGTAATCGGGCAGTGGGGTGCCGTGCATGTCTTGTGCCTGATCCCCGGCATAGGCCAAGTCCCAGTGGAACTCGACCCCGGTGGCTTCGAGCACTCTCCTGGCAGCCGCCGAGACCTCGGGGCCAATGCCATCTCCAGGGATAAGGGTAACATTATAGGCCATGATTGCCCCCCTAACTAGGATGGAAGCTGAAAGCCCCCATATTTCTTTATGTACGGTATTAGTCCGCCCTCCTCCAGGATGGTGAGCATCACCTGGGGAGGCTTGGCGCAGGCGAACCCGGCGCCGTTGGTGAGATTCCTGATAGTGCCCTGGGCTAGGTCTACCTCCAGTTCGTCTCCGTCATCGATGTTATCGGTATCGCAGATGATGACTGGCAGGCCCACGTTGGTGGCATTCCTGAAGAAGATTCGGGCTACCGACTTGGCCAGCACTGCACTCGCCCCGGCCATCTTGATGACGATGGGGGCATGCTCTCGGCTGGAGCCCAGCCCGAAATTCTCGCCGCCCACGATGAAATCGCCGGCCTTGATCCGCGAGGCCAGGGCGGGCGCGACATCCTCCAAGACATGTTTTGCCAGCTCCGGCAGATTGCTCCTCAGGTGAGCCAGCCGTCCGGGCACGATGTCATCGGTGGAGATGTTGTCCCCCAATTTGAAGGCATTGCCTCTCAGCATTTACAGCAGCTCCCTGGGGTCGGTGATCTCCCCGGCGATGGCAGTGGCCGCGGCCGTGGCCGGGCTTGCCAGGTAAATGAAAGCCTCGGGATTGCCCATACGCCCCCTGAAATTGCGATTGGCGGTGGAAAGGCAGGACTCCCCATCCCCCAGTACGCCCTGGTGCACGCCGAGGCAGGCGGCACAGCCCGGGGGCAGGATAATTGCCCCGGCCTCAACCAGGGCCCGGATATGCCCCGCCTCGAGGGCGGCCATGAATACCCCCCTTGAAGCTGGAGCCACAATCAGCCTGGTATCGGCATGGCGCCTCCTGCCTCTCAGCATGTTGGCAGCCACCGCCAGGTCGTCGAGGCGGCCATTGGTGCAGGTGCCGATGAGGACCTGCTGTATCCTGGTCCCCTTAAGCTCCTTGGCCCGAGCCACATTGTCCACGCTGTGAGGCCTGGCCACCATGGGCTCCAGGCCGGCGATATCGACCTCGATGGTTCGCTCGTAGGCGGCATCCGGGTCGGGATACAGGCGTTGGTATCGCTCCCCCCTACCCTGAGCCTGGAGGTAGCCCTCGGTGACATCGTCGGCGGGGAAGAGCCCCACCTTGGCTCCGGCCTCCACCGCCATATTGGCCACGCTTAGGCGCCCCGACATCGCTATCTCGGCTATGGCCTCGCCGCTGAACTCCAGGGCTTTATAGCTGGCGCCATTGGCGCCGATGTCTCCGATGAGATGAAGGATCAGGTCTTTGGCATATACCCCCGGGGCGAAGCGGCCGCCGATAACGACCTTGAGGCTCTCCGGGACTCGAAACCAGGTCCTGCCCAGGGCCAGGGCGACAGCTATATCGGTGGAGCCCATGCCGGTGGCGAAGGCCCCCAATCCGCCAGCGGTGACGGTATGAGAATCGGCGCCAACGATTACGTCGCCCGGGTTGGCATAGGATTCGGCAACCAGCTGATGGCAGATGCCCTCCCCCACCTCTGAGAGCGATACCCCGGTCCGGCTGGCGAAGTGGCGCAGGAGCATATGGTCGTTTGACAGCTCACGGGCCGGGCTGGGAACTGCGTGGTCAAGGAAGATAATGGTTCGCCCAGGGTTGGCGACAGCCTTGAGGCCGGTGGCCTCGAGCTGCTTCAGCGTTAGGGGCCCGGTGGTATCCTGAACGAAGACCAGATCTACCTTGGCGATTACTATATCTCCGGCATGAGCATCTGCCCCTGACTTCTGGCTCAGGATCTTCTCAGCCAGCGTCTTGCCCAAGCTAATCCTTCCCTACAAAGACATTCATCATTCGGTGTCACGAACTCCCCGGTGGGGCCGTCTCCACCTCAACCAGCTTACCAGCTTTGGCTTTAGCGATCAGCTCATCCTCCCGCCTCACATCCTCCAGGGTCTTTGGCTTTACCGCTGCGGGCGGCTCCTCCAATCCATATTTGCACCTGAGGAACTTCATCCCGGTGGTGGGATACAGGGCATAGATGAGGACGTCGCCAATGTCCTTGGCGATATCCTTGGTAGCCTCCTTGGCCTTGTCCATCTCCGGCTCCAAGACCTCCGCCGCCCGACAGGTGATAGGTTTATCCCCCCGGGGGTAGCCTTTGAGAGCCAGCTTTTGGACCTCGGGATCGATGGGCGCTGGCGGTTTGCCATACAGGCCGTATACGTAATCTCGCACCTGGGTGGAGATCATCTTGTATCTGCCCAGAAGGACGTTCTGGACAGCTTGCACTCCTATTATCTGGCTGGTGGGGGTAACCAGGGGGGGGTAGCCCAGCTCCTCTCTAGCTCTGGGGAGCTCAGCATAAACCTCATCCAGCCGGTCCAGAGCATTGAGCTCCCGCAGTTGGGCCACCAGGTTGCTGATCATGCCGCCGGGAATCTGGTGCATGAGCACCCCGATGTCGATGACCGACATCTTGGTGGTATCCAGAAAGTCGCGGTACTTGGGGGCTATGGACTCAAAATACTGTCCCAGCTTGAAGAGATGGGCCAGGTCAAGCCCGGTGTCTCGGGGAGTGCCCTGGAGGGCGACCACAAAGGGCTCGACGGCTGGCTGGGAGGAGCGCAGGGCGAAGGGGGCCAGAGCGGTATCTATGATATCAACCCCGGCCTCAATGGCCTTGAGATAGCTCATGGAGGCCATGCCGCTGGTGTAGTGGGTGTGGAGCTGGACCGGTATTCTCAGCGCCTTCTTGAGGGCCGAGATCAGGTCGTAGGCATCCTGCGGCGCGATCAGCCCCGCCATATCCTTGATGCACAGGCTGTCGGCGCCCATATCCTGCAGAACTAGCGACTTTTTCACGAAAAAGTCGATATTGTAGATCGGCCCCCCCAGTTTGGGCTGGGTAAGGGAGTAGCATAGCGATCCCTGGATATGTTTGCCGCATTCCTTGATGGCGGCAAAGGCGGTCTCAAAATTGCGCTCGTCGTTGACGGCATCGAAGACGCGGAAGATATCGATCCCCATTTCGGCTGTGTGGTGGACGAAGGCCCTGACCACATCATCGGGGTAGTTCCGGTAACCCACCAGGTTCTGTCCCCTGAGCAGCATCTGCAGCGGGGTATTGGGCAGCAGCCTTTTGAGGATGCGTATCCTGTCCCAGGGGTCCTCATTCAAAAACCTGGTGGCCACATCGAATGTGGCCCCTCCCCACACCTCCATGGAGTAGAAGCCGGCTTTGTCCATCTCCTCAGCGATCGGTTCCATATCCTCAAGGCGCAGGCGAGTGGCCAAACCGGACTGGTGCCCATCGCGGAGGGTGGTATCGGTGATCTTGAGCGGTTCTCGGGGTACTTCTGCTCTCTGCATCCTGTCTTCCCTCCTTAGTCCTGGGTTCCCTACAGCGGGATATTGCCATGCTTCCTGGGAGGATTGGTATCTATCTTGCCTTGAAGCATCTCCAGGGCGCTGATCAGCTTGGGGCGGGTCTGCCTGGGGTCAATCACATCATCGATATAGCCCCTGGCGGCAGCCACGTAGGGGTTGGCGAACTTGGCCCGATAATCGGCAACCAGCTGACGCCGGGTCTCATCCGGGTTCTCGGACTTGGCAATGGCATCGCGAAATACTATGTTCACCGCCCCATCGGGCCCCATGACCGCGATCTCCGCGGTAGGCCAGGCATAGTTGATGTCGCCGCGAAGATGCTTTGAGCTCATCACCACATAGGCGCCTCCATAGGCTTTGCGCGTGATGACGCTGACCTTGGGCACCGTGGCTTCGGCGTAGGCATAGATGAGCTTGGCGCCATGTTTGATTATGCCGCCGTGCTCCTGTTCCACCCCGGGCAGGAACCCAGGGACATCGACAAAGGTGACTAGAGGGATGTTGAAGGCATCGCAGAAGCGGACAAACCTTGCCCCTTTCACTGAGGCATTTATGTCAAGGACCCCGGCGGCATGGGCTGGCTGCTGGGCTACAATCCCTACCGCCCTGCCATCGAGCCGGGCAAAGCCCACGATTATATTGGGGGCAAAGCGCTTGTGCACCTCCAGAAATTTGCCATTGTCCACCACCCGGGCGATGACGTCCTTCATGTTATAGGCCTTAGCCTGGTCATCGGGGGCAATCCCGAGCAGTTCCTCGTCCTGTCTCATGGGGTCGTCACCGGCCTCAAGCCGGGGCGGGTCTTCCGTATTGCTCTGGGGGAGGTAGCTCAGAAGAAGGCGCACCTGCTCCAGACACTCCTGGTCATTTTCGGCCACGAAGTGGGCCACGCCGGATTTGGCGGCGTGGCTCGTGGCCCCGCCTAGCTGCTCGTGGGTTACCTCCTCCCCGGTCACTGCCTTAATGACATCGGGGCCGGTGATATACATCTGGCTGGTGTTTTTCACCATGAAGATAAAGTCGGTGATGGCCGGGGAATAGACGGCTCCTCCAGCGCAGGGGCCAATTATTACCGAGACCTGGGGGATAACCCCGGAGCACAGGGTATTGCGCAGGAAGATATCACCGTAGCCGGCCAGGCTCAGCACCCCCTCCTGGATGCGAGCCCCCCCCGAGTCCTCCAGGCCGACAATGGGGGCGCCGTTTTTCACGGCCAGGTCCATGACCTTGCAGATCTTCTCAGCCACCACCTCCGACAGTGAGCCTCCCATAATGGTGAAGTCCTGGGAGAAGACATAGACCAGCCTGCCCTCCACCTTGCCGTAGCCGGTGACCACGGCGTCGCCCGGATAGTGCTGCTCGGCAAGCCCAAACTCCGTGGCCCGATGGATGACAAAAGGGTCAAGCTCTTGGAAAGTGCCTTCATCGAGCAGGAGGCCGATGCGCTCCCGGGCGGTGAGTTTGCCTTTGGCGTGTTGCTGCTGAATACGCTTTTCTCCCCCACCCAGCATTGACTGCTCCCTGAGCTTGGCCAGCGCCTCCAGTTTCTCCTCTAATGACATTTGCCACCCTTTCGCTTTTATGTCCCAAACATTATATGTTATTATATTCAGCGCCAAAAGGCAAGCGCATTTGCCTCTCGGCCGCTCTTGAAGGCGGGGTGACATGCCAGGATGGGGCTGGAGAAGACAGTGGGCAGTTCACGACTAGGTATTACCCGTTGCGGAGATACCGAGCTCCGATGGGGGGAACGGACCTATATCATGGGGATTATCAACCTCACCCCCGATTCCTTTTCCGGCGACGGGCTGGGCGATGACATGGCGGCGGCGCTGGACCAGGCGCGGCGCTTCGCCAGCGAGGG
>JAUVWM010000153.1 GCA_030604105.1 Dehalococcoidaceae bacterium | reverse complement strand
GTATCCCTTGTATATTTCAAGGATAAGCAGGCTGCCAAAGCTGCTATCGCTGCTACAGTAATAGCAACATTTGAATAAAACAAAGACCGCTCCAACCTGATGGATGAGTAAGCTAACCAAGCGATTGATAATGCTAACCCAAGCGTCAATCCTATGATTTCTCGCTTTGTCCATATCATTTGCCTGACCTCCAGTTACGAAGTCTAAACCTTTCAGTCATGCTCGCAAAAACAGCGGCAAGCTCTACAGCGATCTTAGCAAATGTTGCTCACCTCCCCGTCTCCACCCACAGCCTGTCGCCGTCGGTGATCAGCTCAACCGTCCCCCCCTCCGAGGTGAGATATATATCCTCCCCCAGCCTCCGCTCCAGCCTGGCCATCACCTCCGGGGTGGGGTGGCCAAAGGGGTTCTCCGCCCCCACCGAGATAACCGCCACCCGGGGGTCAACGGCGACCAGGAACTCGGCGGAGGTGGAGGTATCGGAGCCGTGGTGGGCCACCTTGAGAACGGTGCTCCTCAGCCTGGCCCTTTGGCCCAGCAGCTCGCGCTCTGCCTCCTCCCCGATATCCGCCGTGAGCAGGAAGCTGACCTTGCCCTTGACCAGGCGCAGCACTATCCCGTTGTCATCGATATCGGCGTCGCCCAGGAGCTCGGGCTGGGGATGGAGCACCTCCAGCGTGGTCCCCTTCCCCAGGTTGATCCGCTGTCCCGCCTCGGCCTTCGTATATTCGATCCCTTTCTCCTCGAGCAGCCTGAGCCATTCATCGTAGACGGCGGAGCGATAGGGCAGGTCCGGCCCCAGGACCTGCTTTACCCGGGAGCGCTGGAGCACCTCTATCAGCCCGGTGATGTGGTCGGCGTGAGGGTGGGTCAGCACCATGAGGTCGATGCTTCTGTCCCAGAAAGGGAGTTCCTCCCCCAGCTCCAGGCTTATGGCTTGGGGGCTGGGGCCACCGTCCACCAGGATATTTTGGTGGGAGGCGGTCTGAATCAGGATGGCGTCGCCTTCGCCCACGTCCAGGAAGCTGACGTGCAGCCGGGCACTGGGGCTGTCCAGGGCGGCACTCCAGACCAGGATGGCCGCCAGGAGGAGGGGGAGTATAATCCATCTCTGGGGCACCCTGGAGATAAACCCCGCGATGCTGCCTGGCCTCAGCCGTGCCCGCGAGGCGGAGAGCTTGGCGAGGAGACGCCCCGGCCTCCCCCCGCTCCCGGCCAGCCAGATAGCCGCGGCCAGCACTGCATAGTAGCCCCCTACCGCCCAGCCGGGGATGGTGCCTACCTGGGATGAGGAGAAGGGCAGCGCGGCAAAGGCCTCGACCACCTTGATCAGGTAGGAGATGAAGAGCCAGGGCAGCCCGGCCAGGACCTCGGCCAAAGGCGACGATAACAGCCCCAGCGCGCCAGCGGCGGCCCCGGTCAGGATAATGCCAGGCACTGCCGGCAGGGCCAGAAGCGTGGCCGGAAGGCTGACCCAGGAGATCAGGTGGAAGTTGTAGGCGATAACGGGCCAGGTGAAAAGGACGGCGCCCAGGCTTACAGCAAAGCTATCGGCAACGATATTAGCCGTGGTGGTTATTCCCCTCCGCTCCCCTATCCTCCGGGCCACGGCCCCTCTGCCCAGAGTTTGCAGCAGGGGGGTGAGGAATATGATCCCCGCCATGGCCAGGAAGCTGAGCTGGAAGGCTACGTCCCACAGGATTTGAGGCTGGACTCCGACCATCACCGCGGCGGCGAAGGCCAGGGAGGTGGCGGCGGTGCGCGGCCTGCCTAAATATACCGCGTAGAGGAACAGGGTGCCCATTATGGCCGCCCGTAGGGCGGAGGGGTGCATGCCTGTGAGCAGGGCGTAAAGCCAGATCGCCCCCAACGCCACCAAGATATAGAGGTTGCGCTGTCGCCCAAAAGCCCGGGCTCCGAGGCTGAGAGTCAGCCCGGCTACGATGCCGATGTGAAGTCCTGAGACGGCAAGCAGGTGGGCAGTCCCGGTTCGGGAGAAGTCTTCCTCCAGGGAAGCCGGTATATTGCTTCGGGCGCCGAGGAGAATGCCTTGGGCTACCGAGCCCTGGGGCTCGGGCAGGGCTGAGGCCAGGGATTTGGAGAGGCGATTTCGTAGCGAGTAAACCCACTCCAGCGCTTCGAAGCCCTTGCCTTCATCGAGAAGCTCCACCTCGGGGTAGAGCATGGTTGAATAGATCCCCCGCCGCGCCAGGTAGTCCCGGTAGTCGAATTCCTCAAGCTGGGGTGGCGCCTCTAGCTTTCCCCTTACCCTGAGCCTGTCTCCATAATGGTAGCTGGGGAACCTGGGCACTCGCACCAGGATTGCCCCTGAGACCTCGGTCCACTCCCCGTCTATCCTGATCTCCTTGGCGGCAAAGCGCAGGTGGGCGGCTATGTCCCTGGGCTCGGGGTCGGCATCCACCAGGCCCACTATCTCCACAGTTCCCCGGTTGTTGTAGAACTGGAGGCTATGCTCATCGACAGTGGGCACGGTTGACTGGAAGCGGAGAATGGCGCCGAGGAAGGCGAGCAGGCATAGCCCGGCGAGGAGAACGCCCCTTTTGCGGCGCCAGAGGAGGATGAAGGCCAGGCTGGGAACAATCCCCCCCAGGATGAGGCCTGATGGTGGGTCCAGCCTCGACCCCAGGTAAATGCCGGCGACCCAGGCACAGCTAAGGTAGATGAGCCTCATGCTTTTCAATCCCGAGGAGACTACCGCCCTGGGGGCTTAGTCTACCGTGATCAAATCTTGCACCTTGTCGAAGGTTTCGGGACCGATCCCCTTTACCTTCATCAGGTCCTGAGTGCGCTGGAAGCGACCGTTCTCCTTGCGGTAGTCGATGATCGCCTGGGCCAGCTTGGGGCCGATGCCGGGCAGGGCATCGAGCAACCAGTCGGGGGCAGTATTGATGTTAACCCGCTGGGACTGGGGGGTGGTGCTTTCGCTCGCTGCCGGAACGTGGATCTTGATGCTTGCCAGGTCGTCGCCGTCGATGGCACCGCCGGCTGCTAGCAGGACATCCTCAATGGTGTTTGCCCCCTCGAGGAGATAGAAGCCGGGATTGGCTACGGCCCCATCGACGTAAACCTCTACCTCCTGTTCTGAAGCCGGGGTGGGTTGGGAAAGGATGATCTCCAGCCTATCCTTACCGTCGCTCTTCAGGAGAAGCATCAGCCCGCCAACGGCAATAGCCACCACCAGGAGAACTATAACAAGCGTCCAGTATCGTCCAACTTGGTTCCCCATCGTCAAGCCCTTTAGCCAGAGGAAGGATTGTGAGCAAAAATTTTTGTCTTTGGGAGTATCAGTAGGGTTGAGGAAACTATAGCTTTGTTCCCACCCTGTGTCAAGCGGAAGCTGACATGGC
>JAUVWM010000140.1 GCA_030604105.1 Dehalococcoidaceae bacterium | reverse complement strand
TTGAGGAATATGATGGCGAAGTACATCTTCGTTACCGGTGGGGTTGTCAGCTCAGTGGGCAAAGGCATAGCCGCCGCCTCCATAGGCCGGCTCCTGAAGAGCCGCCACATTGCCGTCTCCATCCAGAAGCTAGACCCCTACCTCAACGTCGATCCGGGGACGATGTCACCCTATCAGCACGGGGAGGTTTTCGTTACCCAGGACGGAGCCGAGACCGACCTCGACCTGGGCCACTACGAGAGGTTCATCGATGTCGATCTCACCGGCGCTTCCAGCGTCACCATGGGACAGATCTATAGCTCGGTCATCGCCGGGGAGAGGCGAGGCGATTACCTGGGCGGCACCATTCAGATCGTGCGCCATGTCACCAAGGAGATCAAGGAGCGCATCGCCAAGGTAGCCAAGCAAGCCCAGGCCCAGGTTCTCATCGCGGAGGTGGGGGGCACGGTGGGCGACATCGAAGGACTCCCCTTCCTGGAAGCCCTCCGCCAGATGCGCAACGAGCTGGGGCGCGACAATGTGTTCTATGTCCACATCACCCTGGTCCCCTATATCTCGTGGTCCGGCGAGCTGAAGACCAAGCCTACCCAACACAGCGTCAATGAGCTGCGCCGGATAGGCATCCAGCCCGATGTCATCGTATGTCGCAGCGACTACCCCCTCAGTGACGACCTGAGAGAGAAGATCGCCTTCTTCTGCGACGTGCAAAGAAACGCCGTCATTTCCCTGACCGCGGTATCCACCATCTACGAGGTGCCGCTCATCCTGGAAGAGGCGGGCCTGGGCGAGCTAATTGTGGAGAGGCTGGGCCTGGGCCTGGTGGCCAAGGGGGCAGACCTGCTGACCGAGTGGCGAGAGCTGGTGGAAAGGACCAAGGCCACCAAGGAGTCGATCCCCATCGCCATAGTGGGCAAATACGCAGAGCTGGCCGATTCCTACCTATCGGTGCGCGAGGCGCTGCGGCATGCCGCTCTATACCACGACTGCGACGTGGACATCACCCTCGTCGGCTCCGAGGAGCTGGAAGGGGAGGGCAGCGATGCCCGGCTGCGCTCCGTGGCCGGGATCGTGGTGCCCGGTGGTTTCGGCTATCGCGGCATCGAGGGCATGGTGAAGGCCGCCCAGTATGCTCGCCAGAACCAGGTGCCCTACCTGGGCCTATGTCTGGGCATGCAGGTCATGGTGGCGGAGTACGCCCGGAATGTGCTCAACTGGCAGGGAGCCAATTCCACGGAGTTTGACCCGGCAACGCCCTTTCCCGTCATCGCCCTCCTCCCCGAGCAGCGGGGGGTGAGGAAGAAGGGGGGCACCATGCGCCTCGGCCTCCACCCCTGCCACCTGGTGCCGGGCACTCGAGCCCAACATGCCTACAATCAGCCCATCGTCCATGAGCGCCACCGCCATCGCTTCGAGTTCAATAACGACTTCCGCCAGCCACTGGAGGAGGCCGGCTTGATTGCCAGCGGCCTCTCCCCCGACGGCAGACTAGTGGAGATAAGCGAGCTCAGAGACCATCCCTGGATGCTGGGCGTACAGTTCCATCCTGAATTCACCTCCCGCCCCAACCGCCCTCATCCCCTGTTCTGCGATTTCATAAGGCTGGCCAGGGAAGCCAGAGGCCAACACGCCCTTTTCCCACGATATCTCTGGGACCAGCAGGAGAGGCTGGCCTGGGGGAACAAGCACCCCCTGAAGCCGTCAGCCAAAGGCGACACTTAGCCAAGATGTTCCCGGCAAGGAGGCGATAAGCAGCATGCAATTCAGCTACCGAAAGGATTATGAGGAGATCATCTACGAAAAGGGGAACCACATCGCCCAGATAACCATGAACCGTCCCCAGGTGGTCAATGCCTGGGGGACGAAGTTCAGCCCCGAATTCTATGAGGCCATCTGCGATGCCACCGCCGATAACAGCATCGGGGTGATAGTCCTCACCGGAGCCGGCAAGAATTTCAGCTCCGGCCTCGACATGAGAGTGGCACAGAGCATGATAGCCTCATCTTCCAGTATGCAACGCGACAACTTCGTTGCCATCAGGGATTGTTTCAAGCCAACCATCGCTGCCGTGCGGGGCTGGTGCGTGGGCGGGGCCAACGTAATGGCCGCCGAGTGTGACCTGACCATAGCCTCGGAGACAGCCAGGTTCATGCAGGTGGGCCCCAGGGTGGGCAGCTTCAACGCCCTGGGCTGCGGCTATATGGCCCGTCTGGTGGGGATAAAGAAGGCCAAGGAGTTCTGGTTCCTGTGCCGCCCCTATAGTGCCCAGGAAGCCCTGGAGATGGGGCTGGTAAACAAGGTGGTGCCCGATGAGAAACTGGAGGAGGAGGTGGAGGCCTGGTGCCAGGATATCCTCAAGCTCAGCCCCACCGCCCTCAAGATAATAAAGGGGCATTTCCAGGCCGACTCGGAGCATTACGTCGGCCTGTGGAACCTGTCGGCGGATACCCTCAAGCTGTTCGAGCACAACCCCGAGGTGGCGGAGGGGGCCAACGCCTTCCTGGAGAAGAGGGAGCCGGATTTCTGGAAGTTCTATGAAACCTGATTGTGGACAACAACCTCAGCATATGATATGCTAAGGGGGACCGGATGCGCATCTTCCTGGACACCGCAAACGTTGACCAGATCCGCCAGGCAAAAAGGCTTGGCGTCATCAGCGGTGTTACCACCAACCCCAGCCTCATGTTTCAGGCAGGACGGGCCGATTACCGGGCCGCTATCCAGGAGATCTGCGCCATCGAGAGCGGTCCCGTCTCCGCCGAAGTGCTCAGCCCCGAAGCTGAGGGCATGGTTGAAGAGGCACGCGAGGTCTCCAAATGGGCAGCCAATGTGGCGATCAAGATCCCGGCCACCGTCGCCGGGCTGGAAGCGACATCCATCCTGGCCAGGGAGAATATAAAGGTAAATTTCACCCTTTGTTTTTCCCTCAATCAGGCGCTGCTGGGGGCTCTAGCCGGTGCCGCTTATACCAGCCTCTTTGTCGGCAGGCTCGACGATATCGGCCATGATGGGATGGAGCTGGTGAAGGAGATAGTGGAGGTCTTCAATAAATATAAGCTCTCCACCGAGGTAATTGCCGCCAGCATTCGCCATCCGCTGCACTGTGTGGCCGCGGCCAAAGCTGGAGCACATATCGCCACCGTTCCCTATAATGTGCTGATGCAAATGATCCAGCACCCGCTTACCAGCATCGGTGTCACCAGGTTCGCCGAAGACTGGCAACGGATAACCAGGGCCGAAGGCTGAGGAGCTATCTCCTCAAATATTCCGGCCGAAATCCGCCACTAAACTAGCCATGGAGCCAAAAGTGAATATCGCTCAACTGGAAGCCAAGACAAGGGAAGAATTACTGGAGATAGCCAAGGAAGCCGGCATCTCTGGCTGCACCGCGCTGAAGAAACAAGACCTGGTGCTGCGCCTGCTCCAGGCACAGACCGAGCAGCAGGGATATATCTTCAACAGCGGCGTCTTGGACATCATTGACGAAGGCTATGGCTTTCTCCGCCAAGGCAGCCTGCTGCCCGGGCCAAGCGATGTCTACGTCTCCCAATCCCAGATCCGTCGCTTTAGCCTGCGCACCGGCGATACGGTGACGGGACAGGTGAGGCTGCCCAAGAACGGCGAGAGATACCACAGCCTGCTCCGCGTGGAGGCAGTTAACGGGCTTGATCCTGAGACAGCCCGGGGTCGCCCCCCCTTCACCTCCCTGACCCCCACCTTCCCCGACGACTTGATCAACCTGGAGACCACCCCCCGTGATCTCTCCACCCGCCTCATCAACCTCATCGCCCCTATCGGGCGCGGGCAACGGGGACTGATCGTGTCGCCACCCAAAGCGGGCAAGACCATCCTCCTCAAGAGCATCGCC
>JAUVWM010000017.1 GCA_030604105.1 Dehalococcoidaceae bacterium | reverse complement strand
GTGGTCAGGTCAGTGCGGGTGAGGGTGCCGGAGATCATGACGACCCCGGCATCCGCGTAGACCGGAATCGCGACCCGTGCTCCCTCGCTGCACATGGGGCCGATGACGCCCACCAGGCCCTTTTGGCGGAGGAACCGTTTCGCGGCGAACTCAGTGACATTGGCCTCGTAGCAACCGTCGTCCTCGGCGTGGACCTCGATGTCGTGCCCCCTGATCTGGTCGCCGTTCGCCGCCTTCCACCGCTCTATGCCCACCATCACAGCGTTACGCGATTCCCGCCCCGGTGACTCGGTAGGCCCGGTTAGCGCCGCCGAAACGCCGATTACGATGGGCTCGCCGGCGGGAATGACAAGGGGCGTCTGGGGGTCTCGTGTTACCACGCCATCCCCATTATCGACTTCCTCGTCCTCCCCACACGCACCGGCGACCAGCACCAGCGCCAGAGCTAGAATCAACAGGAGTCCTTTAGCCCAAGGGCCAGAGCGCCCGAATGGCAGCAACACAGATCACCTCCATTTACTATCCGGTGGCAGGAACCGGCTTCTCTCGCCGGCTATTGACATTCTTCGCCAGCGCACATATTATGAAACGCATTATACACAATTGCCCGCAAGATTCAAGCAGCGGTCAGGAGAAGCCATCTTGCAGAAAAACCGAAACGCCGAAGCCCCGTCCTTCACAGCGCGCATGGCGAGGTGGAGCGCCCGCCACCGCTGGCGCGTCGTTATCGCCTGGGTACTGCTGGTAGTCGTAGTTACGTTCGCCTCTGGCCTGGTGGATCCCGATACCGACCCCTCGATGGGGGCGCCCGGGGACAGCGGCGCCCTCATCGATCTCCTGGAGGAACGATTTCAGGCAGCAGATCCTGAGGAGACAGGCAGCGAGGAGGTCGTTGTTTTCTCGCACCCTTCCCTGACCGTAAACGATAAAGACTATCGGGAAACCGTTCAGGCCCTCCTGGAAGAGCTGCAGGCCCTCAGACTGGTGGGGAGCGAGGTCATTGGCAGCACCACGGTCATTTCCAGTATAAGGATCGTCGGCGAAGCGACCAGCCACTACGATATCGGGGCGTCAAGGGAAAATTCGCCTTTCGTGGCGCAGAACAAGGCCGGCGGTGATGTCACCTTCGCCCTGATTGACCTCCAGGTGGACAGCGACGAAGCCATAGATATGGTCGTGGAAACGGTGGAAGGGTTTCAGGCGCCGGAGGGCTTCGAGGTCCTGATCGGCGGCCCGGGGACCCAGAACCTGCAGATAACTGAGCTCGTCGACGAGGACTTCAGCCGCGCCTTCGTTCTGAACCTGCCTATTACCTTTATCATCCTCATCATCGCCTTCGGCGCCGCAGTGGCGGCGGCAATCCCGATAGTCCTGGCCCTGTTTGCCATCTTTATCGCCAATGGGTTGCTGGCTTTCATCACTCAAGTCTACCCCCTGTTAGACGGCTATACCGAGATCGTGCTCCTTATCGGACTGGCCACCGGCATCGACTATTCCCTGTTCATCATTACCCGATTCCGTGCCGAGCGGAGGGCGGGGCGCTCCAAGGAGGAGGCGCTCATGGCCGCCTTCGGCACCTCCGGCAAGGCCGTCTTCTTCGCCGGGATTACCGTGGTATTCGCTCTCACCGGCATGTTCTTGATAGGCAACACGATCTTCAACGGGATAGCCATCGCCGCCATCATCGTGGTCGCCCTGGCCATAGCCATCTCCATGACGTTGCTGCCGGCGCTGCTGTCCCTGCTGGGAGACAAGGTGAACCGGCTGCGCCTCCCTTTCATTGGCCGGACCAGGGAGGGCGGTGGCATCTGGGGCGCCATCGCCGACCGGGTGCTGGCGCGGCCGGCCGTCTCTGCCATAGTTGTCACCGTTGGCCTCCTCGCGCTGGCATATCCGGTACTCAGTATCAACCTGGGCGACAACGGCGCCCGCGGCCTCCACGACGATGTGGAGTCCAAGGCCGCCCTGGTGAAGCTGGAGGAAAACTTCACCCTGGGCCTGACCTCCCCGGCGCTTGTGGTGGTTGACGCCGGCGAGAAGCAGAACGTGTTCGCGCCAGACATTCAGGCCTCGGTCAAGAAGCTCATCGACCTCGTTGAGGATAACACCGTCTCGCCGGAGAACCCAGACGCGGCGTTTGGTGCACCGATTCAGACCGACATCAACAATGCCGGCGACACGGAGCTGATCATGATCCCCATCAACGGCGATCTATCCGACGATAACGCCATCGACGCCATGAACCTCCTCCGGGACGAGCTGATCCCGCAGGCCTTTGAGGATACCCCGGACAGGGCAGTGGCGTCCGGAAACACGGGCTTCATCATGGACTTCAAGGACTATCTCACAACCAGGACGCCTCTGGTTGTGGGTGGGGTGCTGGCACTGGTGTTCGTGTTGCTGCTGGTCGTGTTCCGGTCCATCATCATCCCCATAAAGGCCGTCATCCTCAACGTCCTCTCCGTGGCCGCCGCCTACGGCTTCCTCGTGCTGGTGTTCCAGGAAGGGCTGTGGGGATTCGAATGGTTACTCGACTTCGAAGCCACCGGTATCATTAACCTCTGGCTGCCGCTGTTCATGTTCTCGCTTATCTTCGGCCTCTCCCAGGACTACCACATCTTCGTGCTCAGCCGGATCAAGGAGTGTTACGAGGGCGGCAGGAGCAACGAGGAGTCAGTGTCGATAGGCATCAAGGCCACCGCCCCGACCATCACCAGCGCGGCAGTCATCATAGTTGCCGTCGCCTCCATATTCGCCTTCACACGGTTCATGATGCTCAAGCAGCTCGGCGTGGGACTGGCAGTGGCCGTCCTCATCGATGCCACCCTGGTCCGGTCGGTGCTCCTGCCGGCCAGCATGAAGCTCCTGGGCGACTGGAACTGGTACCTGCCCTCCTGGCTCCAGTGGCTCCCGCACGTACGCATGGAAGAGCGCTGCGTGGACTTGCCGGCTGAAGCGGAGGCGGACTCATGAGAGCGCTCAAATCAAGGTACCTGCTGGGGTTGTTCCTGGTCCTCACCTTAGTCCTGGCTGCCTGTGGTGGGGATGATGATACGCCCGCGCCCACTCCTGGCATCGGCTCAGTGAGTGTGATCCACCAGTGGGTGTCCGGAGGCGAACCGGAGAGTTTCCGGGCCGTGATGTCTCCCTGGGAGAATGCCAGCGGCGGCAAGGTGGATGACCATGGGACCCGAGACCTCCTCGACATCCTGACCATCCGGGTCGCGGGCGGCAACCCGCCGGACATAGCCATGCTGGCCGCCCCCGGCACGATGCGGATGTTCGCCAGGGATGGCGCTCTGGTGGCCCTGGACTCCTTCCTGGATATGGACAAGATCAGAAACGAGTACTCCCAGGCATGGATCGATATGGGCACCGTGGACGGCAAGCTATACGGCATCCCCTACAAGGCCGCCAATAAATCCACCGTATGGTACAACCCCAAGGTATTTGACGCCAACGGCCTGCAGGTGCCCGAGACCTGGAACGAGCTGATCGCTCTCTCCGACCAGCTGGTCGCCTCAGGATTGAGCCCCTGGTCCATCGGGGTGGAGAGCGGCGGCACCAGCGGCTGGCCGGGCACCGACTGGATCGGTCAACTCCTGCTCTCCGAGTATGGGGCAGAGGTGTACGACCAGTGGCTCATCCATGAGATTCCCTGGACCGACTCCCGGGTCAGGTCCGCCTGGGAGAAGTTCGGCCAGATCGCGCTGACGCCCGGCTACGTGTCCGGCGGTGCCGACTTTGTCCTGTCCGCAAATTTTGCAGCCGCCTCGTCTCTGCCCTTCGACTCGCCTCCGAAAGCGGCGATGTACTTCCTGGGGAGCTTCGCTCAGGGCTTTATCGAGGGGCAGTTCCCGGGTCTGGTGATCGAGGAAGACTACTCCTTCTTCCCCTTCCCCCCTGTCAATCCACAGTACAAGGGTGCGGTGACGAGCGGCGCCGACCTGCTGGTGATGTTCAACGATAGCGAGGCCAGCCGCTCCCTCATGGAGTACCTGGCCACTGCTGAGGCACAGGAGATATGGGCCCGCCGCGGTGGGTTCACCTCCACCAACAAGCAGGTGAGCCTGACAAGCTATCCCGATGCCCTGGCGGCCAAGGTCGCCGAGCAGCTGACCAGCGCCGAGATCGTTCGTTTCGACGCCGATGACATCTGGGGCGGCGACCTTCAGGCCGCTTTCTTCCAGGGGGTACTGGACTACCTGGCGGACCCGTCCCGGCTGGACAGCATCCTCGAAGATATCGAGGCGGTGGCGGAGCAGCAGTTGGGATAATCGGCCGCCGGCGACCTCTCTCATCGGGGGCAGCCGTCAAGGTCGTTCATTAGAATTGGCTCGCCACTCCTCTCCCGTTATCAAAGCACCTTGGCCTATTGAGAGGGAGAATCCCTGACCCAGACTAGCTTCGACCTCACTGGGCCTATTGGCACAACCTGACAACTACAAGACAAGAGCCGCAACATATTGATATGGGAAACCCCGTTCAAGAGCAAGCCTCCTCTGCCTTGCTGGCAAGGCAGGATCACCATAAAATGGGGGCATCGCTAGACGCCGTCTCCTTAAAAAGGCGGGGGGCAGCATGAGCAAAGGCAGAGCCCGATTAGCTATTCTTGCCCTCTCCGCGCCATTGCTGGTGGCATTGTCCCTAGTCACCGCCTGCGGCGCCGGGGAAGAGAAACCAAGGCCGGCTCCTGAAGCTGGAGAGGAGCCGGTTAGCTACAAACTAAGAGAGCAAAATTGGGAATACTGGGAGGGCATAGAGGCTCTCCTGCAACGAACCCTAAAAGGCGTCAGCGAGGCGCGGGAACTATCTCCTCCCGAGGAGGCACAACTCAGGGTAGTGACGGCAAACTGGGCCACAGAGAACTGGGGGCATAACTACGTGAAGGAGAACTCGCGGAAGATAGAGATCGATGAGTGGATATGGAAAGCGCTGTTTATCTTGCCTGATGATGTCATGCTGGCAGACCTCTATGCCCAGTGGCCGGGGTCTTACCTGCTGGCTGTATGGGAAGACAAAGTCTACTTTGTGCAGGACAATTTTGGCAAGCTGGGTGGCGGAGAGGCGAGGGAGGCTATGGCCCATGAGGTTGTTCATCTGCTTCAAGGCCGGAATTTCGAGACACCCAGCAGGCCAACATATGACGGGGACAAGGCTTGGTCAGCCCTGGTGGAAGGAGATGCCGGCTTTACCAGGGCAAAATACCTGGAGAGGGTCGGCCATATAGAGCCGGAGATCGGGCAGTTACCGCCCAGTGCCCTCGATTCGCCGGCGCCCGGAGCTGAGATGCCGCCGGCGCTCACCCGGCTCTTTTACTTTCCCTACGATTACGGTGAGGCTTTCGTTTCAGCACTATACGAAACAGGCGGCTGGCAGGCAGTGAACGACGCCTACAGGGATCCGCCAGCGACCACAGAGCAGGTGATACACCCTGAGAAATACCTCATAAAGGAGAGCCCAAGCGGCGTTGAAGCCTTGCCCTTGAGTATCCCTGGCTGGCAGAAAGAGAGGACTGACAGGCTCGGCGAGCACTTCATCCGTGTCATGTTGCAAACCTGGCTCTCCGAGCCTGAAGCAGCCAGGGCAGCTCGAGGCTGGGGAGACGATAGCCTCACCTGTTATGAGTTCCAAGATGACTATCTTTTCGCGTGGCAGATCGCGTGGGACTCCAAGGAGGATGCCGCCCAGTTCCATGACGCCTTCTTAAGGATGCTCAAGGAACTGGGTGCCAAGGAAGTGGGCGCTAACCTGTGGCTGGCTCAGGGCAAGTATCTCTGGACCGCTATGGACAATCAACTGGTGCTTGTCGTTGGCTCCGAAGACAGGGCCATGATGGACTCTGCCCTGCCCCTCATCTCGTCACTTATCCGCTAAGTGCGGAAGGCCTCTTTTGGGGCTTGAGACAGGTGCCTTTGGGGGGGATACAGGTAGGATGCCGGGGCTTGCCCGCCAGGCTCTCAGTGGAATTGACAACCAAGTGCAATGGGCATATCATCGGTGTCGGGAGCGATGCGGTACCAGACTTGCCTTATCGTAAGTCGAAGCTGAAGAGGGAGGTGTGTGATGAAAGGTGGAAAGCGGATAATGCTCTTTTGCTTCCTGGCACTGCTGCTGGCGGCCCTGCCGACATTGGCCGCCTGCGGCGGGGATGGGGAGGAGGAGACGCCGAAGCCAGCCGAGGACGAGATAGTGATAGGGATGATGCTTGGCCTATCGGGCGCCGCCGCCTCATCCCAGGGCCCGGGCTTCAACCAGTTTCTGGGGACGTTCAGATACATCAATGAGGTCCTGGGCGGAATTGAGGGGTTCAAGCTCAGGCTCGTCTGGGCGGACAACAGATACGACATGGCCACGGCTGTAATGGTCTTCAAGCAGCTTAAAGACAGGCACCACCCCGTGATGTGGTACGCCTGGGACGAGTTTTTGTACGCGGGCGTCAAGGACATCCTGGAGCGGGACAAGACGCCGGTGTTTACCTGGGGGGCAAACGACCCGCAACTTTTCGACGCGCCGGGGATGTTCTTCGCCCTTGTGGGATCGGACGCCAATATGTTCACCGGCGCCGTCCGCTGGATCCTCCAGGACTGGGAGGCCTCGGGGAAAACCGGGAGGCCCAAGCTAGGCACCCTGCACTGGGACCACCCCTGGGGCAATGCGCATAAGGCAGGTGGCAACTACCAGTGGGCCGAGGAGCGTGGCGTCGACATGGTCGAGAGAATCTATGCCCCGATGTCCCTGGACCTGCGCCCGCAGCTCATGTGGCTGAGGGATGAGGGGGTGGATTACATCTACTTCGGCGCCGTTACCGCAGACGCAGTGCTGGTGATACGGGACGCCAAGGCACTGGGCCTGTGGGACGAGATAAAGTTCATCCGCGGCTATTCCGGCGATTCCTACGATTTGCTGGACGTTGTGGGAGAGGGAGCCGAGGGTCTGTATGAGGTCAGCGACAACGATCCGCGGTCAAGTGGAGTTGAGGCCGTCGCGGTCGCGGACACCATCACCGAGTGGATCGAGGGTAAACCCGACCCCGGGGACCTTCTGATGAGCCCCGTCTCGATAGAGGTCCTCAAAGCCCTCATCCGCCAGGCCATAGACGACGTGGGCCGGGAGAACATAGATGGCGAGGCCCTGTACAACGCCTTCCAGAAGCTCCAGAACATCGAGACCCTGGGCGCCTACCGCGACCTGAGCTGGGGGCCGGAGCGCAGGATGGCCAACAGTTTCATGAAGATAAAGCAGTACACCAAGACAGGCACCGTTGCCGTCAGCGACTGGATACCGATGGACGATGCCCTCGAAAAGGAAGGCCGGGGTAAGCCGGGGTGGCCAGCTCCCGATTAAAAAGCAAACATGCGGGGGTGAACAGGGTCCCAGGCGGCGAGCAGCAGGCTCATCCTTTGCCCTGGGTTAAGTTGGCAGCCCGAACAGCGATCTCACCTTTATCGCGTCCTCTCTCGACGGAAGAGCATAACCCCTGACCCGGCTTGGAACCGGCAGGCCCGTTGCTTTCCTGATGTCGACGGCCATCTCAGCGGTCTTCGCCACTACCATAACGGGGTCCAAGATGGACACATCCTGTCCCCCGACCGTGATCTTATTCAAGCCAGCCATGCTACAAAGTGGACCCGTGCCACAGCAACCAACCACTATCACATCGGCACCATCGGCCACACACTCCCTTGCTCCCTCCGCAACAGAGTCAGCGGCAAACTTTGGATCCTCCAGACCCTTCTCCCAGGTCTCCACAAAGGGATGCCTATCAGGTCTCACTCCACCAGGTATTATCCGGTCCTGTAGGCCATGCAGCCTGACCTGCTCCTCGACCTGGGCGACTTGCCCAGGCATGTTGGCGGTGATTACGGCAAACTTGCGGCCCAGCTGGCAGGCAAAGAGCATGGTTGACTCGGCAGGCCCGAAAACCGGTATGCCAACCACTGCCCTCGCCTCCTTGACCCCCGGATCTCCAAAACAGTTTACCCACACAGCATCAAATCCCTCCCTCTCCGCCTCAATCATCGCCTCTATGATCGCGCCCTTGCTCAGGAAGGCGAAATAGGGATTGTCGAAATCGAGGGGATTATCTCCCTTCAGTCCACGCTTTATGGGCTTCAGCACCACTTCGGTGTCCGGTCGCAGCACCCTGCCAAAGCTCTGCTGCACCATGCTAAACATGAAATCATGGGCGTCTTCCGGCATCTCGGTGATCAGAACCAGGCACAGTTTCATTTTGTCGCCTTCCTTTTGCCGCACATATAGCATATCCCCCACTTGGTGTCAAGGAGGGGCAGTTAAGAAATCAGGAGCTGGTCTTGGGCTCACTGGAGGCATTGACAGCCGGCGAGCAGGGGTTTTAACATAGCCACAGCGGTTGATATGGGAAGTCCCCGCTAAAAGGACGTTAAGATAGGCACGAAGACGGGCTTGGAGGCGAGGATAGTGCAAGCCCGTATGAAGGAGGCAGAAAATGGCAACATTGGGGTATGCCGGAAAAATCCTGAGAGTAGATCTGTCCTCAGGAAGCACTGCTGAGCTATCCACCCTGGACTATGCCGACAAGTTTCTTGGTGGCAGGGGCATCGCCGCCAAGATCTATTGGGACGAGGTGCCACCGCAAGCCGGCGCTTTCGACGAAGAGAATGGGCTGATATTTGCCACCGGCCCCCTGGCTGGGATACCCGTATTAGGGGGCTCACGGTGGCAGGTGTGCGGGAAATCCCCTGCCCCCTCCCCGGAGCGCTTCTGCCACTGCAATCTGGGGGGGAGATGGGGAGCCGAGCTGAAATTCGCCGGCTACGATGCCATCCTGATTCGAGGCAAATCGGAGAAGCCGGTCTATCTTTTCCTCGACGATGATGTGTCCGAATTAAGGGATGCCTCCGCTCTCTGGGGAAAGGGCGCCATCGAGACCAGGGAAATCCTGAAGGGCGAGCTGGGAAGCTCAGTCAGCGTGGTGGCCATCGGTCCCGCCGGTGAGAATATGGCCATCATGGCTACCCTTCTGGCCGACAATGATGCCAGCGGCTCGGGAGGCCTGGGGGCCGTCATGGGCTCGAAGAAGCTGAAGGCCATCGTGGTGAGGGCTGCCAAGAGGAGGGCAAGAGTGGCCCGGCCGGAGAGGTTAAGGGAGCTGACCGGGTACTTCCGTGGACTGGATACAGCCCCCATCTCAAAGGTATCCGGCATGGTACTCAAAATAACGGGGCCCAGAACCAGGAAAGAGCCTTGCTATGGCTGCCTGGGCAACTGCCTCAGAAGAACATATCAGGCACGAGATGGCAGGAAGGGGAAGTTCATGTGCCAGGCAGCCATCTTCTATCAGATTTTTCAGCCGCCGGCGGGGAGACCTCGTGGAGCAGGGAACGAGCTTCCCTTCCATGCCACCAAGCTGTGCGACGACTACGGGCTTGATACAATGGCTCTTACCTTGACAATAGCCTGGCTGTACGGGTGCTATGCAGCTGGCATCTTAACCGATGAAAGCACGGGCATTCCCATATCAAAGCTGGGGAGCCTGGAGTTCATAGAGACCCTGGTGAGAAAGATTTCCCGACGGGAAGGCTTCGGCGATATTCTGGCCCAAGGGGTGCTCAAAGCGGCAGATTGGGTGGGACCCGGAGCCAGGGAGCTGACCGCCGGTTACGTCTCCAAAGCGGGACAGCCTGCCATGACCGAGCCCAGGCTGTATATCACCACATCGCTTCTGTATGCCATGGAGACAAAGCCGCCCATGCCGCAGCTCCAGGAAATAAGTCGGGTTGTATTCAAATGGTTGGACTGGGGCAAAGGGGCCGAGAATAGCTATGTCTCCACCGATGTGGTCCGCCGTATCGCCAGGCGGTTTTGGGGAAGCGAGGTAGCCGCCGATTTCTCCACCCACGACGGAAAAGCCCTGGCAGCAAAAATGATACAGGACCGACAGTATGCCAAGGACTGCCTCATTCTTTGCAGCTTCCTATGGCCCATCATGGACCTCGAGCATTCCGAGGACCATGTGGGAGACCCCACCCTGGAAAGCAAGGTCCTCTCCGCCGTTACCGGGAATGAGGTGGATGAAGACGGGCTTCACAGTATAGGGGAGAGGGTCTTCAACCTGCAGAGAGCCATATTTGTCAGGGAAGGTCACCAGGGGAGAGAGGACGATAGACTTCCCGATAGCTGGCATACCAGGCCACTGGCAGGAGACCCGGCGAACCCCGAATGTCTGGTCCCCGGAAAAGGCGAGGAGGCACTGTCTCGAAGAGGCGCTGTGGTCGACAAGGAGGAGTTCGAAAGGACGAAGGACGAATACTACCGGCTCAGGCAGTGGGATACAGCCACCGGCCTTCAAACCGGAGCCAAACTCGAGGAACTGGGGCTGAGAGATATTGCCCAAGACCTGGGGCGGAGAGGGCTCATATCATAGCGGAAGACATCCGGAAACAGAGATAGGAGGGCAAAGCCGTGAGCTACGATGACCTTATCTACGCCAAAGAGGACCATATCGCCACCATAACGCTGAACCGCCCTGAGAGAATGAACGCCCTGACCATGAAAACCCATAGCGAGCTGGCCCAGGCTCTGGAGGAGGCCAAGAACGACGATGAGGTCAGGGTGCTGATCCTCACCGGGACCGGGCGTGGATTCTGCTCCGGCGACGATGTCGGGGAGATAATGATTGCCGGAGGCGGACTGGCCGCCGATGCCAGGGCCATAAGGCTCGCCCGCCTGGAGCATGGCATGGACCCTGGGGGTGGCGGGGCATTGCTCCACCTGAACAAGCCGACCATCGCCGCCGTGAACGGTGCCGCCGTGGGCTATGGCTGCGAGCTGACGCTCATGTGCGATATGAGGATAGCCTCGGAGAAGGCCCGGTTCGGCGAGGTGTACCTCAGGGTGGGGCTGATGCCCGAGCAGGGCATGCTTCTCCTGCCCCGGATGGTGGGACTGGGCAAGGCCTACGAGCTCCTGCTCACCGGAGACATTATCGATGCCGCGGAGGCCGAGCGCATCGGGATGGTGAACAAGGTCGTACCCCATGACCAATTGATGACGGCCGCGGGAGAGCTGGCCACCAAGATAGCCAAGAACCCGCCGCTGACCATTCGGCTGACCAAGGAAGCCGTTCGCAAAGGCCTGGCGCTGCCGCTGGAGCTGTTTCTGAGCTACTCCGGGCAGGCTTCCCAGTTCCTGACCGAGACCGAGGACCATAAAGAGGGGGCCAGGGCCTTCGCCGAGAAGAGAGAGCCTGTCTTCAAGGGGAAATAGCGCAGGGGCTCCTGCCACAGCCCCCTCTCACGGATGCAGGTCTTCACTGCCTTGACAGCCAGCGAGCAAGGGCCTAGAATGACCCTATCAGTCGATCTGGCCGATTCTCGCCAATGCCCAGAATAGCGGGGAAAGGGCAGCTCGCCACTGTAGGTCAGCGGGCGCCTGAAGGACGGGGCCGGTGATAAGCCCCGGCATCGAAGACCCTCACATAGCCTAAAGGAGGAGGATGCACCATGAAGGAAGATGATGCCTACCGCAAATTAGCGGAGAAGTGGGACTACCCTGACTCCAGCCGCTTCCGCAAGATACTGGAAGCGATAATGACCCTTGAAGAGGCAAATCTGCTCTGCGAGATGCCCACTCCAACCCCCACTGAAGACCTGGTCAAAAAGGTAAACATGAGCCAGGAGAGCCTGGAGAAAAAGCTCCACGAGCTAGCGTGCCGAGGGCTGGTTATCACCGGGAAGAAGGGTCACATGGCTCCGGCCAGTATGGGGCAGCTACACGATGCCAGCCTGTCCAGCGCGGAGGAGCACATCCCTGCTGGGGTCTACGACCTGTGGAGGGATTTTCACGACAAGGAATGGGAAGAAGACCTTATTGACATCCTGACACGTCGCTCGCGGACTGTAGAGGGGCTACCCTCCATGAGAGTGCTCCCTGCCTGGAAAGCCATCGAGGCCAGCCCCAATATTCGCCCGGAGCAGCTCTTGCCCTATGAGAATATGAGAGAGATACTCAAAGGTGCCAGCAAGCTGGCCGTGGTCAACTGCCCCTGCCGCAGAGCCCAGAGGGAATGCGATAGCCCCTTGGAAGTGTGTCTCCAGCTTAACCGATCGGCCGACTATTCTCTGGGACGGGGCGCCGCAACAAGGGAACTCCCTCTGGAAGAAGCCATAACCTTAATGGATTCGGTCGGGGAAGCCGGGCTTGTCCATACCGTGGCCAACTGCATCTTCACTCATCGCATAATCTGCAACTGCTGTAGCTGCTGCTGTCCACTGATCGGCCCTCTCATCCATCACGGGAAGCCGCCGCGTGACGGGATGGCGCCGAGCCGATTCCAAGCCACCGCGGACAAGGATACCTGCACCGGCTGCCAGGACTGTGTGGAACAATGCCCCTTCGGCGTCATCGAGATGAGCAAGTTCCCGTCCTCCAAGAAGCTCAAGGCGGTTGTGGATACGGAGCAATGCATGGGCTGCGGCGTCTGCGTATTGAAGTGCTCTACCGGGGCATTGACGATGGAGCTGGTGAGACCCGTGGAGTATATCCCCGAAGAAAGAGTGATACCGACAGCACCGATGCCCAAGAGGCAGTAGCTGTCAGCAGAGGTCCAACTATGTGAACTGGGGGGCAGGAGGCGGAGCTAAGTGAATAGCACCTTCTGGTCAGAACTGCCCAGCGCCGCTGCTGGGCAGTGGGCTGTCGGCGAAGATCAGAGCACAATTTCAGCAGGAGGCAAGAGAGATGGCAAGACCGCTAGACGGGATTCGAGTTATAGAGTGGGCGATGTGGCAAGCTGGACCAATCGCCGGCTCCATGCTCGGCGATCTCGGAGCGGAGGTCATAAAGATAGAGCACCCGGTGCGCGGCGACGATGCTCGCGGCATGACACAAGTAGCCAGCGATTCGGGGGCCTTACCTGGAGGCCGCGTTACCAGCTTTGAACACGCCAACCGCAACAAGAGAGGCATCACCCTCGACATAAGGAGCAAAGGGGGCAGGGAGATCCTGCGCAAGCTGGTGGAGAGGTCGGACGTATTCTTCACCAACTTCCGCGACAGCGTGGTGCTCAGGGCACAGATGGACTACGAGACGCTGCTCCAGTACAACCCGAGGCTCATTTACGGGATTGTTACCGGATATGGCAGCCGCGGCCCCGACAGTGACAAAAGGAGCTTCGATATCGCCGGTCAAGGTCGCTCCGGCATGATGTTTGCCATGGGGGATCGGGATATGGTTGAACCCACCCAGATGCAGGGGGCTCCTCTGGACCAACTCGGGGGGACCATGCTGGCATACGCCATACTGGCAGCCCTGGTGGCCCGGGAGCGGACCGGGAAGGCACAGAAGGTGGAGTCATCCATCCTGGGCTCCGGTATCCATCTGTACTCCTTCAACGTGAACTCAGGTTTATGGCGAGGCCGCCCTCTGGCACGACACTCGAGGGCCCGGTCACGAAACGCGATGGCCAATTACTACCGGTGCGCCGACGGCAAATGGCTGATGCTGGCTGAATATCAGTCCGACCGGTTCTGGCATGACCTCTGCCAGGCGATTGGAATCGGCGAGCTTGAAAATCACCCCCACTACGCCACTGCCGTCGCCAGGGCCGAGAACTATGCGGAGGTTATCCAGACCCTTGACCGGTCATTCGCGACAAAGACGCGAGATGAGTGGCTGGCGACCTTTAAGGAGAAGGGGGCTGGTTACGCCTACGAGATCATTAACGAGATACAGGACCTGGCCTCCGACCAACAGGTGCTGGACAATGAATACATCACTGAGTTTGACCACCCCACAATGGGTCGAGTCAAAGTCGTTGGCTCCCCGGTGCTTTTCGATGAACAACCGCTGGAGATACGCCCAGCGCCTCAGTTCGGAGAGCATACGGAGGAAGTGCTTCTGGAAGTGTGCGGCTACGATTGGGAAGATATTGGCCGCTTCAAGGAAGAGGGGGCCATCTAGCGCAGCCCTGCGGTGGCCCGGTGCCGATGAGCGTAAGCCGGGGCCTGAGTCAGGGAAGGGCAGCATCTGATCCGTCGTTGGGCTGCCTCAAGTAGGGGACATAATGGCTGACCAATACGGCTATGCCGGGAAAATCCTGAGGGTGGACCTGTCCGCGGGAAGCACCGCCGAGATCCCCACCATGGACTACGCCGACAGATTTCTCGGCGGCAGGGGTATCGGCGCCAAGATTTACTGGGACGAGGTGCCGCCACAGGTCAGCGCCTTCGACCCGGACAACCGGCTGATATTCTCCGTCGGACCTCTGGCAGGCTTCCCCATGGTGG
>JAUVWM010000131.1 GCA_030604105.1 Dehalococcoidaceae bacterium | reverse complement strand
CGAGATTTTCACCATTCGCGGCCTGGGCGCCGCCTGAAAGTTCTTGGGCGGATAATATTTCCGCATCAAATCGAGCCTGCCCTGCTCCTTAAGGCGTTGATAGATGAGAGTCCAGGCACAGTCCTTCTCCTTATCGATCTCACACTTGCCATTATTAGTACCACCACAGGGGCCATTTAGCAAGCCTTTATGGCACGCCGTGAGCGGGCAGATGCCAGCGGTATCCCCGACCACGCACTGGCCGCATTGGGCACAGACTTCCTGAAAAAGGCCTGGGGCTTCTTCTATGCCTATGAACAGGGTGTCGAGCGCTGGAATCACAGGCTTGTCAATGTACGACCCCACCCTGTGCACTCCTAAAGCGCAGGCCATAACCAGAATGCATTGGGCATCCTGAATAGCTGCGCTGTTTTCCCTCATCATCAGTTCCGTCATTTCGTCGCAAGCGGTGGGGATGACTATCCAGCCAGTGACCACCTTGCCAGCTTCCTGGAGCCGATCTTTCATGTCAAGGACCTCTTCTCGGCCTCCGGTCCTGGTCATGGTGGCACAAGTGCCACAGCCGACAATGTATAGCCTGTCGAGGCCATCCAAATATTGCTCGATTTCATCAAGGGACTTCTGTCGCGTGATCGATTTCATCCTCAATCCTCCCGGCGCATGCTGGCGCCTTTTGCTCTCTTATGTCTCCAAGTCACACCTCAAGCATCGCTTGGCCTCGCGCCTGGCCCTCTCCTCGGAGAAGCCCAATTCTATCTCGCGAAAGCTCTGTCTCCTCTCCGGGGGGGGAACCCGAGGCATCTCCACCCTCGGTTGCGCCTCCCAGGTCTCCTCCATTTCCTCGGCGACCGTCTCCCCAATGACCCCGACCTTCAGGTCATAGATCTCCACCCGGGAGGTATCTCCTTTCAGATATTTGTCTATGGCAATGGTCCCTCTCCTGCCGGCAGCAATGGCATCTATGACCATGCCGGGGCCGGTAACAAAGTCCCCCCCGGCGAAGACCCCGGGGACGTTTGTGGCCAGTGTATTGCTGTCAACGACCAGGGTCTCCCACCTGGTGCGCTCCAGGGCGCTATCAGAGGGTAAGAATGAAAGATCAGGAGCCTGACCCACAGCAGCGATGACGGTATCGGCAGCGACGAAGAACTCAGAGCCGGGGATTGGCACCGGACGCCGCCGCCCGCTGGTGTCTGCCTCGCCCAATCTCATGCGGATACATTCCAGCCCGGTTACCTTCCAGTTCTCACTGACTATCCGCGTGGGGCTGGTGAGGAAATTGACCTTCACACCCTCAGCCACGGCCTCATCATACTCGACCTCAGTCACCGGCATCTCCTCCCGCGACCTGCGATAGTAGATGTTCGCTTCCTCAGCGCCAAGGCGAAGCGCGGTGCGGGGGGCATCCAGGGCGACATTGCCGCCGCCGATGATGGCTACCCGGCGGCCAACCCTCACCTGGCGGCCGAGTTTCACATCCCTGAGGAACCTCAGCCCGTAGTAGAGCCCCTCCACGTCCTCTAACTCGCCGGGTATTCCCATGCGCTGACTTCTCTGAGCACCAGCAGCAATGAAGATGGCTTCAAAGCCCTCCCTTTTGAGGTCATCCACGGTGTAGTTTATATTGATAGGAGTGTTGTACCTGATCTCCACCCCTTTCTTTACGATGTAATCGATCTCCTTTTGAATGACATCCCGGGGCAATCGGAAGTCAGGGATGGCCACTGATAGCATGCCCCCGCCCAGGGGAAGAGCTTCGAAGACCGTGACCGGGTAGCCCATCTGCGCCAGATAGTAGGCACAACCGAGTCCGGTGGGACCAGCGCCAACAATAGCTACCCTCTGACTCTTAGTTTGGGGAAAGGGTTCGGGATCTTCGGTCACGTGGTCGAAGTACCAATCAGCGGCGAAGCGCTTGAGCGACCTGATGGCCACCGGGTCATCGAGCTCCCCACGGCGGCACCTGACCTCACAGGGATGATGACAGATACGGCCACAAATGGCGGGGAACGGGTTCCGCTCCCTGATCACGTCTATGGCCTTCTGATAATCGTCTTCGGCAATGGCAGCAACATATTGAGGCACATTGATCCCCACCGGACAGGTATGCTGACATGGTGAGATCATCAGGGCATCGCACACGGCGGCCGGGCACCTCTTGTCCTTGATGTGAGCTTCATACTCGTCTCGAAAGTAGTTGATGGTGGAAAGCACTGGGTTGGGGGCGGTCTGACCCAGGCCACACAATGAGCACTCCTTGACCACGGCTGCGATGGTCAGCAAAGTATCGATGTCTTCATCACGGCCTTTGCCCTGAGTGATCCTGGTCAGGATGTCAAGCATCTGCCTGGTTCCGAGACGGCAGGGAGTGCATTTTCCGCAGGACTCATCCTGGGTGAAGCTGAGGAAGTAGCGAGCTATGTCTACCATACAGGTATTCTCGTCCATGACCACCATGCCGCCCGAGCCCATGATCGACCCCACGCGAGTCAGGGATTCGTAGTCCACGGGAAGGTCGAGGAAACGGGCCGGGATGCAGCCCCCCGAGGGCCCACCCGTCTGCACCGCTTTAAACCTCTTGCCACCGGGGATACCACCTCCCACGTCGTAGATGATGTCGCGTAGCGGGGTGCCCATAGGCACCTCCACCAGGCCGCTATTGGCGATCTTTCCGGTGAGGGCAAACACAGCAGTCCCCTTGCTTTTCTCGGTGCCGATGCTGGCGAACCAGTCAGCGCCGCGTTCGATGATGACGGGAACAGAGGCCAGTGATTTTACATTGTTGATGACAGTCGGCTTTTCCTCCAGGCCTGATTGCGCCGGGAATGGAGGACGAGGCCGGGGCATGCCTCGCTTGCTTTGGATGGACGCCATCAGTGCCGTCTCCTCGCCACAGACAAATGCCCCTGCGCCCTCCCTGATCTTAATATCGAAGTTAAATCCAGAGCCGAGAACGTTTTGGCCCAAGAGTCCATATTCCCTCATCTGACCAAGGGCTGTATTCAGGCGCTCCAGGGCCAGCGGGTATTCGGCACGGCAATAGATGTAGCCCTGGCTGGCTCCGATGGCGTAAGCTGCGATGAGCATGCCCTCTAAGAGAGAGTGTGGGTCCCCCTCCAACACCGAGCGGTCCATGAAAGCACCGGGGTCGCCCTCATCAGCATTGCAGATAAGATATTTTTCCGTGCCCGGCGATTTGCGGCAGAACTCCCACTTGAGCCCAGTGGGAAAGCCAGCGCCACCACGGCCCCGCAGCCCTGATCTCTTGATCTCCTCGATCACCTCCTCAGGGGCCATCCCGAGCGTCTTGACCAGGGCATTATAGCCGCCGTTGGCGATGTAGTGCTTGATATTCTCAGGATCGATGTGGCCGCAATTGCGGAGCACGATACGAACCTGCGGCCTGAACATGGGCAGATCGAAAAGCCTGGGGATGCCGTCAATGGCGCCATCGCCCATAGTCCCCAGGGCCAGATCCGGGCGGGGATCGTCTCCCTCTATGTAATCGGCAACTAGCTCAGACGCAATCTCGGGGGTGACATAGCCATAGCAGATGCCGGGGCGGCCTTGCTTGCCGATCTCAATTAAGGGTTCGGCATAGCAAAGCCCGAGGCAGCCAACTTGCATGATGACAGCATCGATTTCCCGCCGGGCCAGTTCAGAGTGAAAAGCATCGAGCGCAGCCAGGGCTCCGGCCGAGCGACCACAGGTGGCAGCGCCCACCAGGAGGCGAGGCTTTTTACTGCGCTGCAGGGCCTCCCACTCCGCTACCGCTCTACTTCGAACTTCATTGAAGGTCGTCATGATCTCATCCACGCTACCCTCCGCTCTTCCTGCTGAACAACTGCGCTACCTTCTTCGGGTTCATGTGACCAAAAGTTTGGCTGCCAATGACGATATTCGGGGCCAGGGCACAAACGCCAATGCAGGCCACCGTCTCCAAAGTATATTCGAAGTCAGGAGTAGTTTCGCCTTCTTCAATGCCCAGGTGCTGCTTGGCCAACTTCAATATCGTCTTTCCTCCCCGCACATGGCACGCCGTTCCCCGACATACCCTGACGATATTCCGCCCCCTTGGCGTGGTATAAAGCTGCGTATAGAAGGTGATCACCCCTTGCACCTGGCTGGGGAATAAGCCCAGAGCTCTTGCTATGGGTTCTATCGCCTCTGAAGGAATGTAGCCGAACTCCTGTTGTATCGCCTGGAGCAGCGGGATCAGCGGCCACTTCTGATCCCGATGGTCAGCTATGATCTGATTTAGCCGGGTTATGTCCAGCTCAGCCATGGCCGATCCTTTTTACCCTCACAGCACACATTTTGAGAGAAGGAGTCTTGACCTGAGG
>JAUVWM010000074.1 GCA_030604105.1 Dehalococcoidaceae bacterium | reverse complement strand
TGGGCACCGAGCCTGTTCCAGGTAAGCGCCTCACCCCCTCTGAGGTGAAGCTCGGCTCGATCCCCGCTTGCCGTTGAGGCCCGCCATATCAGGATACGCACCAGCAGCTTGGCCTCCTCTGGGGAGAAGGCCTGGCTCTGGCGCAAAGCATCCCATCGCCTGAGACAGAGGTAATTGGCACGACCCTTAAGTTGTGCCACACGAAGCTCAAGGGCAGGCAGGTTCAACGCCGCCAGCAGATCGACGATGTCCTTGGTCATCAGCTGTTCTTGAAGATTTATGGTGTTGGTGGAAATAACCACGCGAGCCCTGTTCTGGGAGGCGAAGAAGATAGCGGGCAGGAGGTAAGCGATGGACTTCCCCGTGCCCGTACCCGCCTCCACAAGCAGGTGCTTCCGGTCGTTGAGCGCCTGAGCCACAGCTTGCATCATGCGAGCCTGCTCAGGCCGATGCTCGAAGGAAGGGAAAGCCTTGTCTAGGGGGCCACCCGGCTCCAGAAGAGAAGCCAGCCGGGATATATCCACGGGTTTTGCCTCTGCCTCGGGAACAAGGCTTTCCACTCTCTTTTCTGCCCTCCCCCCACCTCTCCCCTCAAGGTCTATCTCGTCCCCAGCCTTGCCCTTGGCTGCCTCGAGCTTCGCCCTCTCTATCTCCAGAAACAGGGGGCGCAGTGACCACCCTGTTGTCGCGGTTAAGCCATTGATCTCAGCGATAAGGGAAATGTCAAGCGCGGCGGCCCTATCGAGCAGGGCCAAGAACACCCCCATAGCTGCCAGAGCATCGGGCAGAGCCCGGTGTCGGGGCCGGGGAGAGACATCTAGATGCTCGGCCACTGAAGCCAGGCCATAGTCCGATAGCCGAAGCAAAAGGCTGGCCAGGTCGAAGGTATCATAGGTGGGATTGGCCAGGTTGATCCCTCGGGCGGCGAGGAAATTGAGATCGAAGGCGATGCTCTGGCCGACAATGGGACAGGAGTCGATAAAGGAGGCGAGTTTCCCAGCGACCACCGGCCACGGAGGAGCAGCCTCCACATCGGCCGGGGCGATGCCGGTCAGCATCTGGATGCGATAGGGCAGGGGGCGATGGGGGTTGACCAGGGTGTGGAAGGTGTCCAGAGTCCGTTCGGCCTCAAACTTAACGGCGGCTATCTCAATGATTTCATCGCCCTCAGGGTTGAGCCCCGTGGTCTCCAGGTCAAGGCTGACGTAGGTCTGGCTCATAGAAAAGACCATCTACCTAAACAGAAATGGGGCGATAAGATGAAATACTCCTAGACCAATATATGCCTCAATTATACCCCGGGGCAAACGCCCAAGCCAGCAGGCCAGGAGAAATTTCCACATTGGAAACCTCAAGACACCGGCAGCAATCCCCACCAGGTCAAAAACAAGAAAGGGGGCCAGGGCGAAGAAGAAGACGGTCACACTCCCGTAGCGCTTCATCCAATCCTCGGCCTTCTGATACAGCTGCGGCTGCCCGGTGATGATGGTGGCTCGTCCCCAGTAGCCAAGGTAATAAGAGGTAACCTCGCCCAGGGTGCCGCCTACGCTGCCCACCAGTCCCACTAGTAGCGGGTTCCAAGTGGCAGCGGCGACGAAGATCACCGCTAGACCGGGGACAGGAAGAATCACCGTGGCACTGCTCAAGAAGGTGACCAGGAAAACCCCAAGGTAACCATATTTACCCAATGCCTCAAGGCGAGGGGAAAGCCAAAAGAGAACGACAGTAATGGCCACAAAGCTGATGACAATGGCCGCTACAATCAGGATCCTTTTCAGCCCCCATTCCCCGGGCATAGGGATAAGCCTCAACGCACGGGACAAAAAGCTGGCTGTTCTTTTCAATGCGAAGACCACCTAAATCGGTGCCTTCAGGGTGTGAGCCAGATAAGCTTCCAGCCCCTGGAGCCTGAGACGACGATGTATCTCCTCACCCTGAGCCCTGTCTCCTACCAGGGTAAAAAGGGTCGGGCCGGAACCAGCCAGGTGCACACTTGAGGCACCGGCAGCTAGAAAGCACTGCCAATACTCCCCCAGCCCGGGGAAAGCATCGAAGGCAACCATCTCGAACACATTGAAAAACAAGGAGGTCTCGATCTCAAGACCACGACGTAGCTGCTGGGCAAGTCTGCGGCTGAACTGCCCCCGGGTAAAGTGGCCGGTATTCAGCCGAGCGTAAAGCTGCTCTGTCTTCTGCTGCATCTCGGGCAGCGGCGGCCTGAGCAGAACAACCCAACCATCGGGGAAAGGGGGCATGCGGGTTACCCTCTCACCCCGCCCTCTCGCCAGCGCCGTTCCCCCATAGATGAAGAAGGCTGCATCGGAATTCAACTGCGGCGCCAATCGGGCCAATTCCTGGGGAGAAACTCCCAGCCCCCAAAGTTCATTGAGCCCCGAAAACGTGGCCGCGGCATCACTGGAGCCGCCGCCAAGCCCCGAAGCACTCGGAATAAGCTTAGCGAGCCTGATAGAGACCCCACTATGGCACCCCGTTACCTTCTGAAGCAAGGCAACAGCCTTAACCACCAGATTGTGGGCCGAGTCCAAGCCAGGCGAACTACACTGGAGATCGATCCCCTCGGCAGGCTCAAAGGAAAGGATATCACCCAGGTCGATAGCCTGGAGAACGGTGCGAACCTCATGGTAACCATCGGCACGCCTGCCCAGAACCTCCAGGGTCAGGTTGATCTTGGCCGGGGCAAAGACGGTCACCATGGCTCTCAATTGCTGCGGCTATGGACAAAGGCCACCCATAGCTTTGCCCACTCCTCCAAACTCAATGTCTGGGCCCGGCGTTGGGCGTTTATGTTTGCCTCATCAAGCAAGCCAGCGATTTCCGATGCAGGCAGGCCCAACCCCTGAGCCAGGGAATTGTGCAGCTGTTTACGGGGGGCACTGAAGCCGGCCCCTACCAGCTGAAAGAACCGGACGGTATCTTCCAGGGCAAATATAGGCTGCTTATAGGGGCTAATACGAAGGATAACAGATTCCACCTTCGGCGGTGGGTAGAAGCTTTGCGCCGAGACATAGCCGACGATAGAGGGCAAACCATAAAGCTGCACGCCGACGCTGAGCAGGCTCATGTGGCCAGGCTGGGCCACCATGGCCTGGCCCACCTCCTTTTGCACCATGAACACCATGAGACGAGGCTTGAGATTGGCCTCAAGGAAATGGCGCACAATGGGGGTAGCTGCATAATAGGGAAGGTTGGCCACTAACTTATACCCAGCGATATTCGATGCCTGCGGCAGATGTGCATCCCTTTGGGCAGTCTCAATTAACTCGGCTGGGTCAATGTCGAGCACATCAGAATTGACGATGCTGACGTTGGCAAAGGAAGCCAGATTCAGCCTCAAGGCAGAGGCCAACCTGGCGTCCAACTCGATGGCGACAACCCCCCCCGCTCGCCTGGCCAGCTCCCGAGTCAGGATGCCCAGGCCAGGGCCAACCTCCACCACAAGGTCCTCCGGGGTAAGCTCCGCCGCTGACACTAGACGCAGCAGCACGCCTTCATCGATGAGGAAGTGCTGCCCCAGCCCCTTCCTAGGACGAAGCCCGAATCTGCGGAGCAGCCTCTTGGCTTCAACCTGAGACGGTCCAAAACCCGGCCCCCGAGGCTGCTCCGCTCGCGTCGCCTTCTTGACCATTTCCAATCCCGGCCTAGCCCAGGTGAGATCCGTCAGCACCAAGAAAAGATAAGGGGCACCAATACCAGGCCTGCCCCTTATCCTCGGTGACAAACGCGCTTTACGCCGCCTATCTCAAAACGATATCCCGCCCCTTAACGGACTGCGCTGGCTCGCTCCGGGGCGTCCCCATCTGTTACCAGAAGCAATGTCATGGGCCGTGCACCCCCTGTCGACCCTGTCCTGCGGCTCCCCGCTGACAGCCAACTCAGGCCAGGCAACCCTGCGTCACCCAGAAGCCGCTATTTACCGCTGCTTCCTTCCGGACCTGACGGGGTTCCATAGTGCTCTGCCGCGCAGGACCCAACCATCAACGCCGCTTAACAGAGGGGATAATCCACAAGGCATAAGACCTCGAGGGGGAATTCAACCCCGCTATAGCGGATTGCGGGTACAGGGCACCGCTAGCTCCCCATCTAGCACGACCCAGAAAGATGTTAACCCATAGCCACGAACCTTGTCAAGGGCGGGGGCCTCCGCCCAGACAGCCCACTCACCCCTGAGGCAGGCCACTGAGCCTCGAAGTCGGAGGCCTTGCCCCACAAAGGCGGCCCGATGTATAATGGGGCGCTGAGGTGGGGGAGCTTCTTGGGGCTGAGGAGAGACCGTCAACTGCCAAAGGGGGAACAGAGGATGCCCATTCGTAAAGCGGTGATCACCGCCGCCGGTTGGGGAACCAGGTTCTTGCCAGCCGCGAAATCGCAACCCAAGGAGATGATCCCCCTGGTGGACAAGCCGGTAATTCAGTACGCTGTGGAAGAGGCTGTTGCCTCCGGTATCCACCAGATCATCATAGTAACCGCCCAAGGTAAACACGCTATAGAGGATTACTATGATCGCTCTTTTGAGCTAGAGCACTACCTGGAGCAGAAGGGCGAACTCAAGCTGCTGGATGAGGTACGCCATGTCTCCCAGATGGCAAACATCTGCTATATTCGGCAAAAGGAGCAACTGGGGCTGGGGCATGCGGTGCTCACCGCCAAAGACCTGGTGGGAGATGAGCCATTCGCTGTCTTCCTCCCCGATGATCTCTTCCATAGCCAGGTGCCGGTGATGAAGCAGATGCTGGAGATTTACCAGCGCTATCCGGGCAATATAATCGCCACCCAGCACGTGGAGGAGGAGGATATAGAGAAGTACGGCATCATCGAGCCCAAGAAGCTAGATGAGCGTGTCTATCAGGTCTTAAACCTGGTAGAGAAGCCCCGGCCTGAGGAGGCTCCCTCTCGTCTGGGGATAACGGGAAGATACATTCTTATGCCTCAGATTTTTGAGGCGCTGGAAGCGACACCGCCGGGGAAAGGCCAAGAGATCCAGCTAACCGATGGTCTGAGGCTCCTGCTCCAGAGCCAGGCGGTATATGCCTACGAATTCGAAGGGATACGCTATGATACCGGCACCCCTCTGGGCTGGCTCAAGGCCACGGTAGCTATGGCTCTGCAGCATGCCCAACTGGGCCCCCAGTTCAAGGATTACTTGAAATCGATCAAGGTTTAGAATTTCGTCTCAAGGCCCAGAGGGACAAAATGCCCCAGCAGATAACAGGAGGCAGGGTGGCATGACCGAAAGTTACCTTGTTACCGGAGCCACTGGGGCCCTGGGCTCAGCCGTAGCACACCGCCTGCATGGGGAGGGGAAGAGGCTACGCGTCTTCATTCGCAATCCTGACAAGTTCCGCAGACTTCTGCCCGATGTGGCAGCTACCACGGAGATCGTTGTCGGCGACATCCTGGACGCAGCCAAGATGAGGGAAGTCGCCGAGGGAACAAGGTTCATCTTCCACTGCGTGGGCTTCCCCCTGGCCCAATTTGAGCGCTTGCCGCAGTCCACCGAAAACCTTCTGGGGGCAGCTCCCCAGGGGGCACACATCGTCTATCCCGGCAATAGCCACGTCTTCGGCATACCCCAGTATTCCCCGGTGGACGCCGCCCATCCCCATAACCCCACATGCTTGGTGGCCCAGATCAAGAGCCAGACCGATGAGATGCTGCTCCGCGCCTATGGCAACCGAGGTATTCCGACCACGGTAGTTCACCTGCCCGACTTCTACGGGCCCAGGGTCACCAACCAGCTCATGAGGTCGCTGTTTCAGGACGGGCTCAAGGGAAAAACGACCAGATTGCCCTTCCCTATAGATGCACCCCACCAGTATATCCATGTGGATGATGCCGCGCGCGCCCTCATCGCCGTGGCCGGTCAGGAGAAGGCCTGTGGCCACGCCTATACCGTCCCCGCCGTCGACAGCATAACCCTCAGAGATTTCAGCGCCCTTATTCACGGGTTGGCTGGCACCAAAGGGGGGATGGCAAGCTTGCCCAGCTTTTTCTTGAGCCTGGCCAGTCTATTCAGCACCGAGATCAGAAGGGCCAAAGGCATAATGTACACCTTCACTCATACCATCGTCATGGATGGTGCCCAGATGAAGGCCGACTTCGGCTTTACACCTGAGATCGGCTACGAGGAGGGCATAGAGGATACCCTGGAGTGGTTCCGCACCCAGTTTGGGCGGCATCGCGGGTTGTAGATAGAATTGCTCCGCGGCGTTCCCTTGCACCGATACAGGAGGGAGCAAAAAGGAGGTTGAGATGGCAACCGGGGCTGGCCGGGAGGCGCAGCGGCGCAATCCCATCGACCGGGCCCTGCGCGGATGGCAGCCAGCCCAGGTGCTGATGGCGGCCAATCACCTCGATCTCTTCACCGCCCTGGGGGAGGAGGCCCTTTCCGCCGAGGAGATGGCCTCCCGCTGTGGCACCCATCCCCGCTCCACCCGGATGCTGCTCAATGCCTGTGTTGCCCTGGGCATCTTGGAGAAGGAGGGGCCCCTCTACCGCAACTCAGCCGAGGCCCGGGAGTCCCTGGTTCGAGGCAAGCCCACCTACATGGGCGACGCCATCTCTCACCAGGAGGACCTGTGGCCGGTCTGGGGCAAGTTGCACGAGGCGGTGCGCACCAACCGCCGGGTGGCTGAGCGCTACAGCCTGGTCGAGGAGCCCGAGGTGCACCGCAACTTCATTCTGGCCATGCACAACTGGGCGATGCGGGTGGCCCCGCTGCTGGCCTAGGCCCTGGACCTCAGCGGCCGGCGCCAACTTTTCGATGCCGGCGGCGGTCCCGGCACCTATTCCATATTTCTGGTGAAGCGCTACCCTGGCCTCAGGGCCATCATCTTCGACCTGCCCCAGACTATCGAGATCGCCAGGGAGATCATCGCCGACTTCGGCGTCGCTAACCTGGTCACCACCCGGGCCGGCGACTACTTTAAGGACGATTTCGGCCAGGGCAACGATGCGGTGTTGCTCTCAGCCATCCTGCACTCCATGGGGCCGGAGCGGAGCAGGGGCCTGCTGCAGAAGGCCTACGATTCCCTGGTTCCCGGCGGGCTGGTGGTGATCCACGAGAGCCTCATCAGCGACGATGGCACCTCTCCCCTGCAAGCGGC
>JAUVWM010000106.1 GCA_030604105.1 Dehalococcoidaceae bacterium | reverse complement strand
GAGCAGATAAGCACGGTACTGGGCAACGCCCTCAAAGCCCATCGCCTCTGCCAGTTCCGCTGATTCACCTCCTCCAAGAACTGAGACGACCTTGGCCCCCAGTATGTCCCGATAGAACCTCAGTGATCTTTCGATATCTGTACAGACCACATTTATATGCACAATTCTGGCAATCATTTCTTCTCCTTGGTACCCGGGATTTCCCATTTCAATGCTTGACAAGGGCTTGACAAGGCCATACCCGGTTTTTCAACGCCTGCGCCGATTATCGGCCCCTTGAGCCTGGCCGTCAAGCCTCCTGGGAAGATCTTGACAGCCAGCGGAGAGGGGGATAACATAGCCGCAATAGTTGATGTGGGAAATCCCAGTTCCTCTCCCGATATAACCTTGGCTTGAACAAACGGGCGACTGATATTTCCCCCACTTGTGGAACGGCTCCACTGGCATAGACAACCCAGGATACCAGGTCACTAAGGGCCCGTTCCGCTTTGTCTCTGCCCGGAAGGCCTTGATTGCGGCTCGACTCACTGAGCCCGGTCGTCGGCACGCAGGTACAGCCAGTCCGAAAGGGCGTGAAAGGGGGGATGCTCCAGTGAATTGCCGGAAACTAGTACCACCCATGCTCTCTCTGGCTCTGCTGGCCATGCTTATGGCCGGATGTGGCGGTGGGGAGGATGTTGACTTAACCCCTGTGCCACCACAAGGACGTGAGATGCTGTCCCTGGAAGTGACCAGCACCGCATTCGCCAATGGCGAACCGATTCCCATCAAGTATACCTGCGATGGTGAGGATCTCTCGCCGCCGCTCCAGTGGGGCGAAC
Source organism: Dehalococcoidaceae bacterium (assembly GCA_030604105.1). Classification (GTDB taxonomy): domain Bacteria; phylum Chloroflexota; class Dehalococcoidia; order JAUVWM01; family JAUVWM01; genus JAUVWM01. The sequence goes on along the minus strand of JAUVWM010000106.1, from coordinate 4,517 downwards.
CGCCGGAAGGCACGCAAAGCTTTGTGCTCATCGCCGATGACCCCGACGCGCCCGGCGGCACCTGGGTCCACTGGTTGGTTTTCAATCTGCCGGCTGAAACACGCGCTCTGTCTGAGGCGGTGAGCCCAAGGGGCAACCTTCCCGCAGGCGCCCTTCAGGGCAAGAACACTTGGGGCGATGCGAACTATGGGGGGCCCTGCCCGCCTGGTGGCACTCATCGATATCACTTCAGGCTCTATGCCCTGGATACGGTGCTTGACCTCGAGGCCGGCGCCCGCAGCAAGGAGCTGCTCCAGGCGATGGAGGGGCACGCCCTTGCGCACGGGGAAGTGATGGGAGTCTACAAGAGTCAATAGGGGCTCACTGAAATCACGGATTCAGGCTGGCCAGCCCGGCACCTACGCAGCCGACCGCGAAATTGTCGCACGCTCATCTCCCCAGGTCTACATTCTCCGCCCTGGTTTTCTCATTATTGCCCTTTGCCCTATAATGGGGAATTACAGTCCTATCCACAGGAGGTCCTTCGACATGGCAGATGACAAAATGGCGCGCGTCTGGCAGCGGTTTCAGGAGATAATGGGCTACACCGATGAGGAGCTGGCCAAATTCAAGTCCAACCCCAAGTTCATCCAGATGATGAACACGCCCACCTTCCGCACCCACAAGATCGTGGCCGAGGTGATCTCCTCGCACGGCTGCGTCTGCCAGCACGGCGTGGGGCAGCGGCTGGTGATGAACGGCAACGGTGCTTTCCTCCGCGACGAGTGCCCATCGCTCATGTGCGTGTTCCTGGTATCGCAGCTCGCGAGCGCGGTGAGCGCCCTCTTCGAGCGGTTCGTCGCCGGGCTCGACCCCAACGGCCTGCTTATGGACACCGTATCCTGCTCCGACGTCGGGCCAGACTGCGGGGGCTGGGGGCGCGTCCTGGCCAAGGTCCATGTCGAGGGCCCGCCAGGGAAGAGATAGCGCTGCCCGGTTCATCCGAGGGCTATCAGGATCCTATTCTCAGGCGCGGGTTTGGGGCGCTGCCCAAGGATAGCTTTCTTGAGGAAGCTGACCGAGGTGCTGCGCCTCTCTACCTCGCCATCGGCCATCTCCTTCACACAGGACTTCACACAGGACATGCCCTTGAGGACACGGGCCAGGGGGAGGGGCTTTTGTACCAGGACGGTGATGGTGGTGCCCCCCACCGGAGAGCCAGAGGTTCTCATGACCCTGACGTCGGTGATCTGTTGCAGGCCCTGCTGCAACCCCATAAGCTGGTCAGAGGTCGTCGAAGGAGCTACGCTCAGCTCCACCTGGCCTTCATAGAGGGCGGCGTCTTCCTCATCGGGCTGGCCCAAAGACGGCATGGGGGCGACCGCCGGCTCCGGAGCAGCCTCGAAGGCCTGGTCTTCAGTCTCAGACCGGAGCTGGCTCGGGGCTTGGATTATCTCCTCTCGGGCCCCAGCAGGCGCTGGCGGCTGGGTAGGGTCTGAGGCAGGAGCCTCAGCTGGCTCCGGCTCGGGAGGCGACGACCCTGGGAGCGAGCTCGCCTTCGGGCCGGGCAGTCCGCTGGCGAGGCTCTCCAGCTTGGCAAGGAGCTGCTGGCAATCATCTTTCATGGCCCCAACCTCGTCCCCCAGGAAGTGCTTGGCGGCGCTCGTCAGGAGCTCAGCCTCCTGTCTGGCTTCGGCCTCAATCTGGGCTGCCTCGGCCCGGGCTGTCTCTCTAATGCTGGCTGCCTCGGCCTTGGCCTCGGCTTTGATCTCGGCTGCGAGCTTGTCGGCCTCCGTGACCATCCGCTCGACCAGCTTGGTTAGCGAGGCCAAGGGTGTCTGTTTTTGGCCAGGGCTGCCGCGCCGACCGAGGAGCTCGTTGACGAAGGCCACCACCTGCGGCTCCGACAGCCCCTTTTCCACAAGGTCAAAGTCATGTCCCCAGAGACTTATCACCTGGCTGTCCATGGTCGCCCTCCCGCTTTGCCTTATAGCCATGTTGAGAAATATTAACTGAATCGCCACAAATCATAGTATCGCTCACGGAGATTATGGAATCACCCTTTAGTAGAATAGAGGGTAGGAATTTAGTACTGATGCCTATCTCCTTCCAGTGACAAATCGAGAGCCGGGCCCTGTTGCTGACCCCGGTGGCATGTGATGTGGTCGGCGCAAAAGGCGCTGGATGAAAGAGCCCATGCCTGAGGGAATGGGTAAGGGGTGGAAAGCAGAGGATTACCTGGAGGACTTAAAGGACGAGTACTACGAGTGGCATGGCTGGGACAGGGAGACCTCGCTGCTGACCAGGGAGAAGCTCGAAGAGCTTGACATGCTGGACGTCGCCGAAGTGCTGCAGGCGGACAATGCTTTAGCCTGAGGACGAACGGTCCTCTCAGGCTCGAGGCATCCCCAGTCCCCTGATGGCTATTATGTTCCTCTGGATCTCGGAGCTGCCGGCGGTGATAACGGAACCCACCGCCTCCCGATAGAGCGACTCCAGTCTCCCCTCCATCTGGGCCCACTTGGAGCCCTCTCGGAGCTGCCCGTAGAGCCCCAAAATCTGCATCCCGGCAATGGCCAGGCGATAGTCGAACTCGGTTTTGAACAGCTTGACCATGGATGACTCATAGTTGGGCACGATCCCCTGATTGGTCATCCAGGCTACGCGGAGGGCGAGGAGACGTGTCACCTCAACCTCGACGGCGAGCTCGGCCAGCTTCTGTCGCACCCGGGGATCTTTGGCCAGGCGTGGTATCTGCTTGACATAGTCAGCGAACTCTTCGAAATGATGCAGGCTGGCTCCAGAGGGCATGCTTCTCTCCAGGTCGAGAGCTATGGCTATATGGTAGAAGCCCCGGTTCATCTCGCCCACCAGATTTTTCTTGGGCACGCGCACATCATCGTAGAAGACTTCGTTTGTTTTGTAACCGCCCATGACATATATGGGGCGGATGGTGATACCGGGGCTCTTCATGTCAACGATAAACAGGGAGACACCCCTGTGTTTGGGGGCGTTGGGGTCAGTCCTGGCTCCCAGCCAGTGGTAGTCGGCGTAATGGCAGGCCGTATTGAACAGCTTCTGGCCGTTCACGACGTAGTAGTCGCCGTCCTCCACAGCCCTGATCTCGAGGGCGGCCAGGTCTGAGCCGGCGTGGGGCTCGGTGTAGCCCAGGGCGAACTCTATCTCGCCACTGGCGATGCGGGGCAGATACTCCTTCTTCTGCTCGTCGTTGCCAAACATCATGATCACCGGGCCGGCCATGCCCGTGCCCACCCCACCGCTCGGTGCCCCTCGGTAGGACAGCTCTTCAGAGAGTATGTAGCGCTGCATATAGGAGGCGCCGATGCCGCCGTATTCCGGAGGCCATGAGGGACACAGCCAGCCTCTCTCCCCCAGCTTACGCACGAGCCGACGTACCTCTGGCCCCCAGGTTCGCTGCTGGGTCTCCTCAGAGACGCCGGGGGTAATCTCCCTGTCCAGGAATTCACGGGCCTCCTTCCGGAAAGCCTCCTCCTCTGGAGTAAACCGAAAGTCCATCTCTTAACCTCTATCCGCGATTTCGTATCTAAATGTTATGGCCATGTTACTCGCTCCGCTCACTGGCTGTCAAGGGTAGGCGGGAGGGTGTAGCCCGCAAGGATGGATAGGGACGTTCTTGAAAGAGAATCATATGTGTGCAGCCGGGCTTGGGACCTGAATCACTGTCTTGATGCTGTTCGGAGCCGGACGCAGAGCTTCCTCGAAGTCGACCAGGGGCAGCCGCCTGGTGATGAGCCGTGAGGGCCATCCCGGCCACTTGCGCTCTATCTCAACGAGCAGCAGAATCGCACGTTCGAAGTGGCTGCGGTTAGCATTGACGCTGCCGAAGACCACCTTGTTGCCCAGCACCATTTGCGTATTGACGCAATCGGCGCAGATCTCCAATCGTCTCTCGCCGGTTGACACCCCCATGAGGCAAAGCACTCCGTTTGCCCCCAGCACACTCATTGCCTGGAAAGCAACGGTGCTATTGCCAGTGGCCTCCACAACGATGTCCAGATTGCCAAGCTTTCCTGGGAGCTGGTCGATGCCGACATGGCGACCATCCAGATAGGTAGCCCCTATCGCCTCGACCAGCTGGCCTTTCAGGCTCGATTTAGGGAGTATGTCCAGGGTATAGACATTGAGGCCTTGCAGACGAAGGAAAGCTGTAGCCAGCAGACCCAGGGAGCCCGCCCCCAGTACCAGCGCCACCTGAACGGGATTGGCGCTCCGGCGGTGAAACTCCACTGCCTGGCCGACTCCCTTGGTCACGATACTCATGGGTTCCGTGAGCACCGCCACCTGCCTCAGGTTTTCAGGCACTCTCACCAGGAAGTGGGGCTCCTCAACCAGGCACTCCCGCAGGAACCCGTGGGCACCTCTGATGCCGCACTCGCGGTAATTACCTTCAACGCACATATCCGGTTGCCCGCTGCGGCAGTTGATGCAGCCATCGGGCCGCCTCACCAGCGGCACCACCAGCTCGCCCTCGCCGAGTTCAGCGCTGCCGGTTTCCT
>JAUVWM010000012.1 GCA_030604105.1 Dehalococcoidaceae bacterium | reverse complement strand
GACTACGAGGAGCGACTCTACGCTGCGGGCAAGATACCCGGTGGCTTCATCAGGAGGGAGGGGCGTCCCACCCAGGATGCGACCTTGGTCTGCCGGCTTACCGACAGATCGCTGCGCCCCCTTTTCCCCAAGAGTTTGCGCAATGACGTGCAGGTAGTGGTCACCGTCCTCTCCGCGGACCGGGAGAACGTCCCGGATATCCTGGCCGTTATCGGCGCTTCGGCGGCGTTATCCATTTCAAACATCCCGTTTGATGGGCCGGTGGCTGCCAGCCGTGTTGGCTACATCAACGATGGACTGGTGCTCAATCCCACCTTCAACGAGCTCGACGGTAGCCTGCTTGACCTGATTGTGACCAGCACCGGCCAGGCGGTGGCGATGGTGGAGGCAGGGGCCTGTGGGGTCAGCGAAGACCTTATTCTGGAGGCAATCAAATTTGGTCACGAGGCAAATCTGGAGATCGTCCGGGTGCAGAGAGAGCTTCAGGAGGCCGCGGGCAGCCCCAAGGTAGAGGTCATATCCGACCAGCCCACGCCTGAAGTGGAGGCGGCGGTCTCCGCAGCCCTCGATGGCAAGCTGGCCCAGGGGCTGGGCATAACGGATAATTATCAGCGCGAGCAGGCGATGGCCGGGCTCAGGGAAGAGCTCGTCAGTATGTTTGGCGATACCTATTCAAGGGCGGAGATCCTCTCCGCCCTTGAATCAAAGGTCAAGGCCGAGATGAGGGCCGCTATTCTGGAGAGAGGCGTTCGCCTCGATGGTCGCGGCCTGAGAGACATTCGCCCCGTGAGCTGCGAGGTGGGTTTTCTGCCGCGCACCCATGGCACCGGCCTTTTCACCCGCGGCGAAACCCAGGTGCTGACCATAACCACCTTGGGCTCGGCAGGCGATGAGCAGCGCCTCGATGGCATTAGTCCGGAGGGGCGCAAGCGCTTCATGCACCACTATAACTTTCCCGGCTTTTCCACCGGGGAGACCAAGCGCATCGGTTCCGCGGGGCGCCGGGAGATCGGACATGGCGCCCTGGCGGAGCGGGCCATCGCCCCGGTGCTGCCCAAGGATGAGGACTTCCCGTACACCATCCGTCTCGTTTCCGAGGTCCTCAGCTCCCGGGGCAGCACCTCTATGGCCAGCGTTTGCGGCAGCAGCCTCTCCCTGATGGATGCCGGGGTGCCGATAAAGGCGCCGGTTGCTGGCATAGCCATGGGCGTCATCACCGGTGAGGGGGGCAAATACGCTATCCTCACCGATATCGCTGGCCTGGAGGATGCCTACGGCGATATGGACTTCAAGGTGGCAGGCACCCCCGAGGGAATAACCGCCCTGCAGCTCGATATTAAGCTCAAGGGCATAAGCTATGGGATTATGGAGGAGGCGCTGGGCCAGGCCCGCGAGGCGCGCTTCAAGATACTGGCCAAGATGGGAGAGACCATACAGAGCAACCGGACTGAGCTCAGCCCCTATGCGCCTCGGATGTACAAGATGATGGTCGATCCCGAGAAGATCGGCAGCATTATCGGTCCCGGGGGGCGAACGATAAGGTCAATCATTGAGCAAAACGACGTAACTATAGATGTCTCAAACGATGGCGCGGTGCGTATAGGCGCTCACAGCGAGGAAGCGGCCCAGAAAACGATCAAGATCATCGAAGGCCTGACCAAGGAGGTGGAGGTGGGCAGCACCTATACCGGAAAGGTGACCCGGATAGTTAACTTTGGTGCCTTCGTTGAGATCCTGCCCGGCAAAGAGGGCCTGGTCCATATCAGTGAGCTGGCTGACTATCGGGTGGCGAGTGTGGAGGATGTGGTCAAGGTGGGCGACGAGATCATGGTCAAGGTCACTGAGATCGATCGCATGGGCAGGGTCAACCTGTCACGACGGGCGGTATATGAAGGTCATTCTCAGGCAGGCAGGCCCCCGGTAAGTGACTCGAGCGCTACCAGCCCCCCCCGTGGCCCCCACCGGGATAGGGATAGTAATCGCCCCTACGACGGCAATCGAGGCAGAGTAGCGCCCCGACCTCCTTTTAGAGACAGGCCGTAAGGGGCTTTCCCAGGGGAAATCCGGGGGTATGGAGCAGTGAAAGCGATAAGGGTGGTGGTTAACGGGGCCTGGGGACGAATGGGGCGAGAGGTGCTGGCCGCTGTTTGCCGTGACCCGGAGCTGGAGGCGGTGGGGGCGGTGGAGCTAAATCCAACCTCTGATTATCTGCCTCTACCCGATAATTCGGGGCAGGTGCCCATCTCCTCGGATACCCAGTCGATCCTGGTTCGCTGTCGCCCCGATGTGCTGGTCGACTTTACCATCGCCCAGGCTGCCATGCCTGCGGCACGACTGGCTGCCAAGAACGGGGTTAACCTGGTTATTGGCACCACCGGGCTCTCGGCTAAGGACATTGCCGAGCTCGGCCAGCTCTCGCGGGCCCACGGCATTGGGGCAGTAGTCGCCCCCAACTTCGCCCTGGGGGCGGTGGTGATGGTTCACCTGGCAAAGATAGCCGCCAGGTTTTTCGATTATGCCGATATCATAGAGATGCACCACGAGCAGAAGGCCGATGCCCCCTCGGGAACCGCCCTGGCCACCGCCAGAGACATGGCCCAGGCCCGGGGCAAGCCATTTCGCCAGCCTCCGGTGGCAGGGGAGAGCGTGAGCGCCAGCCGGGGCGAGCGGATTGAAGGCATTTCCCTCCACAGCGTGCGCCTTCCGGGGCTGGTGGCCCATCAGGAGGTTATCCTGGGTGGGGTGGGGCAGACACTGAAGATACGCCACGACACCATCTCCCGGGAGTGCTTCATGCCCGGGGTGGTGCTGGCCATCAAAGAGGTGGTAAAGGGCAGAGGCTTTGTTTATGGTTTGGACAGCCTGCTGGGTCTATAGGACAAGACAATGAAGGGTTTCAATATCGCTATTGTTGGCGCCACCGGCCTGGTGGGCCAGGAGTTTATCAAGGTGCTGGAGCAGCGCCGGTTTCCCATGGCCTCCGTCAGTCTCTACGCTTCGGACCGCTCAGCGGGCAGAAAGCTCTATGTCGAGCACCAGGAGGTTGAGGTTCAGGAGACCACAGCCCATTCCTTCGAACATATAGACATCGCCCTGTTCTCCGCCGGCTCCGAGATCAGTCTTCACTTCTCCCCCATAGCGGCGCAAAGTGGGGCTGTGGTCATCGACAACAGCGCTGCCTTCCGCATGGATCCCCAGGTTCCCCTGGTGGTGCCTGAGGTCAACCCCGAGGACATAAAGGGTCATAAGGGGATAATCGCCAACCCGAACTGCTCCACGATCCAGATGGTGGTGGCCCTTAACGCGCTGCATAAGGCGAATCCCATCAAGCGGGTGATTGTGGACACCTACCAATCGGTGTCGGGCACCGGTGCAGCAGCCATAGAGGAGCTGAACACCCAAACCAAGCTGGTTCTCGAGGGACAAAGCACGGTGCCCCATGTCTACCCCCACCAGATCGCCTTCAACCTCTTGCCCGAGATAGACGTCTTCCTGGACAATGGCTACACCAAGGAGGAGTGGAAGATGGTGGAGGAGACGCGAAAGATAATGCACGCCAAAGATATGGCCATCTCCGCCACCTGCGTCCGGGTGCCGGTATATACCGGGCACAGCGAGGCCATACATATGGAATTCACCGACCCCATGACTGCCGATGAGGCGCGGCGCATCCTGGCCCAGGCACCAGGCATCAAGGTGCTGGATGAGCCAGGGGTCAGCCTCTATCCCCACCCCTGGTCGGTGGCTGGATCAGACGAGGTCTTCGTGGGCCGCATCCGGCAAGATGCCTCTCACCCCAATGGGTTGGCTATGTGGGTGGTGGCCGATAACCTGCGCAAGGGGGCGGCCCTCAACGCGGTTCAGATCGCTGAGGAGACGGTGCAAAGAGGCTGGCTGGGGGCCAGGAGGTAAATGGTGATACCGCAACTTGGCAGGCTCATCACGGCCATGGTGACCCCCTTTGCCCATGACGGGGCGGTCGATTATGGGCAGGCGACGAGGTTAGCTCTGGCCCTGCTTGATTCGGGGAGCCACGGTGTGGTGGTCTCGGGCACCACCGGGGAATCCCCCACCCTGAGCCGGGAGGAGAAACTGAGGCTTTTCGCCGAGGTGAAGTCGGCGGTGGGGGGACGGGGGGCGGTGGTCGCTGGCACCGGAAGCTATAACACGGCCGAAAGCTTGGAGATGACCAAGGAGGCGGAGCGAGTGGGTGTTGACGCCGCCCTGCTGGTAGTACCCTACTATAATAAACCGACCCAGGAAGGCCTTTTCCAGCATTTCAAGGCTATTGCCCAGGCAACAGACCTGCCCTGCATCCTGTATAACGTGCCCAGCCGCACTGTTACCAGCCTGGCGGCGGATACGGTCATCAGGCTGAGCCACATCGACAACATCGTGGGCGTGAAGGAGGCCAGTGGCGATCTGGATCAGGTTGCTGCCATCATCGAGGGTGCGAGCCAGGACTTCCTTGTCTGGAGCGGCAACGACAGCGACACCCTGCCTATCCTGGCTTTGGGGGGCTACGGTGTTATCAGCGTTGCCTCCAATTTGGTGGGAAATCAGATTCGCCAGATGATCGAGTCGTTTGTGGAGGGTCGAAGTCAAGAGGCAGCTGCCATACACCGTAGGTTGTTGCCCTTGATCAAGGCCATGTTTATAGTCTCCAACCCCATCCCTGTTAAGCACGCTCTAAATAAGGCGGGGTTTGCCGTAGGCAAACCCCGCCTCCCCCTGACCCCGCCCGATGAGAGGTCAGCAGCCATCATCGAGTCCACGCTGAAGGACTACTCTATCGACCTGCCCCTGGGCTGATAGGCCTGATCACAGGAGGGGTTTTACCTCTATGGTCTGCTCCCTGCTGGGGCCCACGGAGATGAGGTTGATGGGGCAGCCCACAAGCTCTTGGAGCCTGGTTACGTAACGGCTCGCCTCCGGAGGCAGGTCCTCAAAGCGACGCACCTGGCTGATAGGGGTCTGCCAGCCAGCCATTTCCTGATATACGGGCTGGCACCTCTCAAGCGCCGCTGCGCTGCTGGGGAGATGGTCGATAATGTCCCCATCCAGCTTGTAGCCGGTGCATATTTTTAGCTGGGGGAGGATATCGAGGACATCGAGGCGGGTGAGGGCTATCCCGGTGAAGCCATTGATCTCAGCGCTGAAACGAGCCACCACGCCATCGAACCAGCCGCAGCGACGCGCTCTGCCGGTGGTGGTGCCGTATTCTTGGGCTCGCTCCCGGATCAGATGCCCGGTTTCATCCTTGAGCTCGGTGGGCATGGGCCCGCTGCCCACCCTGGTGGTATAGGACTTGAACACCCCCAGGATGTGTTCGATCTTGGTGGGGCTCAGCCCCAACCCGGAGCAGACCCCTCCCGCTATGGGGGAAGAGGAGGTGACATAGGGGTAGGTGCCGAAGTCGAGGTCGAGCATGGTCCCCTGAGCCCCTTCGAGCAGGACGAGATCGCCCCTGGACAGCGCCTCTCTCACCATGGTGTTCGTCTCTCGGATGAAAGGGGCTAGGCGCTGGCCATATTGGCAGTACTGGCTATAGGTCTCCTCCAGGGACAGGGGGGCAGCCCCATAGACCTTGGTCAGGATAGCGTTCTTATAGTTGAGCACAAAGCCAAGCCTTTCCCGGAAGAGCCCGCTGTCCAGGATGTCTCCGGTGCGGATCCCCAAACGGGCTGTCTTATCTACATAGGCTGGACCTACCCCCTTGCGGGTGGTGCCTAAAGCTCCACCTCCCCGCGATTCCTCCTCTAGAGCATCGAGCAGGATGTGGTAGGGCATGATCAGGTGGGCCCGATCGCTGATGAATAACCGGTCGGTGTTCACCCCTCGCTTCTGGAGCTGGTCTACCTCCTCCAGAAACACCGCCGGGTCGATGACCACGCCATTGCCCACCACACAGGCCGCTTGCGGGTTAAAGATACCTGAGGGCACCAGGTGCAGCCTGAACTCGCCATAGGGGTTAACCACGGTGTGCCCGGCATTATTGCCCCCGGAGAACCTAGCCACCATCTTTGCCTCCCTCGCCACGAGGTCGACAATCTTTCCCTTTCCCTCATCTCCCCATTGACCACCGATGATAGCGATTACTGGCACATTATCCTCCTCAGCGGGCCTGTGATCGGCATCTCAGTATGACACAAAGCCGTCCCCCAAGTCAAAAATCCACCTCAGGGCTGGCCCCTGGTCTGCTGCCAGATATAGAGAAAGCGTTGGGCCACGGTGACATAGGTGAGCACCGCCATAACCCATAGCGCCACCAGAACCTGGTCCAGCATCAGCCCCAACGCCAGCACGATGACCCGCTCCGGTCTGGTGAACAGCCCCACCTCGCATTTCAGCCCCAGTCCCTCCGCCCGGGCCCTCACATAGCTGACCAGCAGCGACCCCACCAGGACCGCGCCCGACAGCAGAATCCCCTGGGTCTCGTCCTGCCTGGCGTAGAGCACCAGCAGTCCGAAGAGTAGCGCCGCTTCGGAGAGGCGATCCAGGATGGAATCGAGCAGGGCGCCGAATCGGGTAGCCTGTCCCCTGGCCCGAGCCAGCGCTCCATCGAGGAGGTCGAAGAGGCCGGCGAAGAGCACCACCAGGCCGCCAACCAGGAGGTAGTCGGTGGCGATGAGACCGCCGGCGGCGACACTGACTAAAAAGCCCAGCACAGTTAGCGTGTTGGGCGTCAGCCCTGTCTTAGCCAGGAGCTGCACCGCCGGTTGGACGAAGCGGTGGGCAGCAACCCCCCGGATGTGGGATAACTTAATCATTATTTCGCCTCAGCCTCGGAGAAAGGATGGCTTGGGGGTGAAACCTCCTTGCCGGGAAAGCCGGGAGGCATCCTTCAGGTGGCAATTGAGGTTGCTGGTGACCGGGGGGGGTGCGTCTTACCCGGTTGCCCCTCCAGCAAGCCCAGGTAGTGGTCCATTACCCTATGGCCGACGTGCTCCCAGCTATACTCCTCGGCCTTGAGCCTGCCCCTGGCCCCCATCTCGTGGCATAGCGGCTTGTCAGCGAGGAGGCTGGTGATGGCCTGAACCAGGGCGTCCCTATCCTTGGGAGGCACCAGCAATCCCTCGACACCATGGCTTGCAATATTGACATAGCCCTCGTTGGCCGAGGCGACGATAGGCGTGCCCACGGCCATAGCTTCCAAAAGGATAATGCCGAAGCTCTCCTTCCCCGTAGCTGGGGCGCAGAAGACATCGGCGCTCCTGTAGTATCGGGGTAGATCCTCATAAGGCACCCAGCCAGCAAAAACAACATCCTCCAGGTGGCTCTCCCTGATCAGCCTTTCATAGCCGGCGCGCAGCCTGGTCCCGGGACCGACGGCAATAAGCCGGGAGTTAGGGAACTGCTTCTTGATGTCCCGGTAGGCGTCGAGCAGGTACAGGAATCCCTTGCGCTTCTCCAGGCGGCCGACGAAGAGGATATTGAGCTTTCCATCGCATAGCTCCTCTATGGGGGAGACATTGGGAGAGAAGTGGGCTATATCGATGCCGTTGGGGATGATGTGGTAGTTGCCGGGGAAACACCTGGCGGCGAATTCCATGGCTGGTTGGGAGACGGCGATCACGCCCTCTAGCCGGCGAAACCACCTGTTGAGGATAAAGCGGAAGATGCGGTATGCCCTGGGCTGGCCGTGGTAGGCATGAAATGTGCCCACATTGACCGAATGCGACCACTCGAGCACGGTAATGGGCAGCATGGGGGTCAGGGGTTCATGGAGGTGGACGATGTCGAATTTTTCTGCCTTAAGTATGGCCCTGACCGTGGCCGAGAGCATTAGCGAAGGGGTGACCCGGGCAATGGAGCCACCGGAGGGGAAGGGGAAAGGCCTGCCTATGGGGATGACGTTGTCAGCCAGCCAGGAGGTGTCTCCGGAGCAGGGGGCCAGGATCTTGACCGTGTGCCCCATCCTGGTGAACTCGCGGTCCAGGTGAGAGATATGGGCGGTGACCCCACCCGGGTAAGCGAGGTCGTAGGGGGAAACCTGTGCGATCTTCATGCCACTAGTCCGTCACTGACTTGCCCCGGCGATAAACTCCTTCACCAATCGGCGGGCTTCGTCATCGGTATGCTGAACAGGGGGTGATTTCATGAAGTAGGCCGAGGGAGCAGCGAGCGTCCCGCTTATCCCCCGATCCAGGGCCAGCTTGCAACACCTTATGGCGTCGATAACCACCCCCGCTGAGTTGGGGCTATCCCATACCTCGAGCTTTACCTCCAGATTCAATGGGGTGTCGCCAAAGGCCTTCCCCTCCATGCGAATATAGCACCACTTGCGGTCCTCCAGCCAGGGCACATAATCGCTGGGGCCAATATGGATGTTGTCGGCACCCATGTCATAGTCCAGCTGTGAGGTAACGGCATTGGTCTTGGATATCTTCTTTGACTGGAGACGCTCCCGCTCCAGCATATTATAGAAGTCGGTGTTGCCGCCGAAGTTCAGTTGATAGGTTCGCTCCAATTTGACTCCCCGCTCCCGGAAAAGCCTGGTCAGCACCCGGTGGCTGATAGTTGCCCCCACCTGCGACTTTATATCGTCACCGATGAGGGGCACACCCCGCTCAGCGAAACGGTTCTGCCAGTAGGCTTCCCGGGCGATGAAGACGGGGACGCAGTTGACAAAGCTGCAGCCGGCAGCCAGAACCTGCTCAATGTACCACTTGGTGGCCTCCTCGCTGCCCACCGGCAGGTAGTTGACCACCACGTCGGCCCCGGTCTCCTTGAGGATGTTCACGATGTTGGCGGTTGCCCCTGGTGCTTTGGTGATGATCTGGGAGAGATATTTACCCAGCCCGTCATGGGTCATGCCCCGCGATACCTTTACCCCGATCTCAGGTACCTGGCAGAATTTAAGGGTGTTATTGGGCGGGGCATAGATGGCCTCAGCCAGATCCTTCCCCACCTTGGTCTGGTCAATATCGAAGGCGGCCACAAACTCGATATCGCCGACATGATAACCACCCAGGTTGACATGCATCAGCCCGGGCACAAATTGGTTCTCTTTAGCCTTGCGGTAATAGTAAACGCCTTGAACCAGAGACGATGCACAGTTACCCACCCCGACTATAGCTACTTTTACCTTATCCATAGGCTACTTTATCCCTCAGCTGCTTTCCCGGCAAACCGGTGATGCCCCGCTTGCCTAAGATGCCTGCTCATGGTAGTCTGTAAGGCTGTAATAGGCCAAACCCAATAGCGAGGTGACCGGTGATCTACGACTTTCATACACATACCCTTCTCAGCGATGGCGCTCTATCGCCAATCGAGTTAATAAACCGCGCTCAGGCCATCGGCTATCGAGCTATTGCCATCGCCGACCATGTAGGCGTTGGCTCTCTGGCTCGGCTGATCGAGGAGATTGCCCGGGACTGCGCCCTAGCCAGGGACCAGTGGGACATTCTAGCCATTCCCGGTATCGAGCTTACTCACCTCCCGGCCGAGAAGATCGCCGAAACAGCAAGGCAAGCCAAAGAGCTGGGCGCTTGGCTGGTGATAGTTCATGGCCAAACACCCGCAGAGCCAGTGCCCCAAAATACTAACCTGGCTGCCGTTGGCTGTCCCCAGGTCGATATTCTGGCCCACCCTGGCCTGCTGAGCCTGGAAGAGGCGAAGCTGGCGGCAGCCAACAACGTATTTATCGAGATCACCACCAGAAAAGGGCACTGCCTGACCAATGGCCATGTTGCCCTCGTGGCGTGCCAGGCTGGAGCTAGGCTGCTGCTTAATTCTGACGCTCACGAAGAAGCCGACCTCATGACAGCTCAACTAGCTGCCACTGCTGCTCAAGGCACTGGTTTGGATGAAGCGCAATGCCATCAGCTGCTGAGGATCAATCCCCGTCACCTTTTGCAGCGAGTTCCCCAGTGCGCTCAGTATCTTCCCCGCCTGCCAGCTTAGGTCGCTGCTTCCTACTAGCTCTGGCCGATCCTAAATACCTTGGTCCCGCAGTTAGGGCACACCCCTTGCGTGGCTGGTCGGCCATTCTTCAGGGTGACCTTCTTCGGATCCTTGATCTCCCTTTTGGTCCGGCATTTAAAGCAATAGGCCTGCACTCCGCTCACCTCCTTTCACGTAGCTTGAAATATAGCTCCTTCATAGCCAGGATGTCAAGACCTTTACCCCACCTTTACCCCCATTTTCTCGGGTCAGGGTGGGGATAAGGGCAGAAATCAGCTATCGGGCGTGGGGAAGACCTTATCCGGGTGCCACAGCCCTTTCTCGGCATCGAAGCGGAGCACGGCCAGAAAGCGCCCGTCGCCGCAGTAGGCGCGGCAGCGCGCCCCCGCCGCCCCGTCAACGCCATCCAGGGGCACAGGGCAACCGTTCCTTATTTCCCCCTCCTTCTCCTTATCGACGGTGACGGCCGGCCACTGCCCAAGTACAATGTCGATGGGATAGAGCAGTCTTTGCCAGTAACCCCGGGCAAAGGCATCCTCAAGCTGGGGAATGGAGAGCGCCTCCTCGATATGGAAAAGACCGTATGCAGTGCGAACCAGGTCTGTGACATGGGCGCCACAGCCCAGGGCCTGGCCCAGATCGTGAGCCAGGGAGCGGATATAGGTTCCCTTACCGCACTCCACCTCTATCGTCACCAGCGGCGGCTGCCACTCCAGAAGCTCTAGGCGGCAGACCCGTACCGTTTTCCTCCTTCTCTCCACCTCGATGCCGGCCCGGGCCAGTTCATAGAGGTGCCGGCCTCGATATCTGACGGCGCTGTACATCGGCGGGAGCTGCTGGATAAGGCCTCTGAAGGGGACGAGCGCTCTCTCCAATAGCTCCCTGGTTACGGGGGAGGGATCATGTGTCGCGGTTACCTTGCCCTGGGCATCATAGGTATCGGTGGCTACGCCCAGCTCGATCTGAGCCCGGTAGGTCTTGGTGGCCTCGGATAGAAACTCAACGACCCTGGTCCCCTGGCCCAGAGCGATGGGCAGGACTCCGGTTGCCGCCGGGTCCAGGGTGCCGGCGTGCCCCACGCGCCGACACCGGCTCAGTTTCCTCACCAGAGATACGATTTGGAAGGAGGTTCGAGATGGGGGTTTATTGATATTTAGGATGCCGTCAATGCTCAACTTCGACCGGCCGCTCAATCGGTATCGCTGCTGGAGAGGCGCTCGATCAGCTTGAGGAGATGGGTCCCCTGCTCGATGGAGTCATCTCGGTGAAAGCTCAGATCAGGGATGCGGCGCAGGGATATGCGCTCGGCAAGCTCCCGGCGGAAGAAGCCCGAGGCTCGGTCCAAACCAGCTAGCGCCTCCTTTTTCTCCGTCTCATCGCCCATGATGCTGACAAATATCTTAGCATGTCTCAGGTCGGCTGAAGTGGAGACTCCGGTTACTGTGACCAGACCACCGAGTCGGGGGTCTTTAACCTGGCGTTGGAGAAGCAGGCTTATTTCGTCTCGGATGAGGCCGTTGATTCGTTGGGTGCGTCTGGTCATGCCCGATCACCTTCAGCTCTCTTGAGGCTAGGCAGCCACTAGCTGGACCTTTCCTTCCTGTAAAGCTCGATTATATCTCCGACCTCAAACTCGCTGCGTCCCTCCAGGCCCACGCCGCACTCAAAGCCAGTGGCTACCTCCGTGACATCCTCCTTGAATCTCCTCAGGCTGCTCACTTTAGACTCATAGATGCTCTCGCCTTGGCGCAGGATCCTGGCCTGGGCGCCTCGGCTCACCTTGCCATCGGTGACATAGGTGCCGGCCACCTTCCCCTTTTTCCCCATAGTGAAGATAGCTCGTATCTCAGCATGGCCTTCAATGACTTCCACGTAGGTTGGCTCCAGCAGCCCCTCAAGCGCTCGCTCCACATCATCCACCAGGTTGTAGATCACATCGTAGTAGCGGATATCCACCCTCTCCAGGTCAGCTATCCGGCGTGCCCCCGGCTCAGGGCGGGTACCAAAGCCGATAACTATCCCCTTGGAGGCGATGGTCAGGAGCACATCGCTTTCGGTGATGCCGCCGGAGCCTGAATGGATGACCCTGACCCTGGCCTTATCCGTTCCCAGGCGCTCCAGGGAATCCCTTATGGGCTCGATGCTGCCCTGGACATCGGTTTTAAGCACTACATTGAGCCCTTTCACCGCTCCGGCGCTGAGCTGGGTGTAAAGGTTATCGAGGCTCATCAGTTTCCCGGGCGCCTGGGCCAGCTGTTGCTTCGCAGCCTGACGTTCCTGCCACATGGCCCGGGCCTTGCGCTCATCCGCAACCGCCAGCAGGGTGTCGCCAGCCTGGGGGACGCTGTTCAGGCCCAGGACCGCCACTGGCGTCGCTGGTCCTGCCTGCTTCACCCTCTTGCCCTTTTCATTGAACATGGCCTTAACCCTGCCCCAGGTGTCGCCGACGGACACAGTATCGGACAGCTTAAGGGTGCCGGTATGGATCAGGACGGTAGCCAGAGGGCCTTTGGTCTTGTCCATCCCGGCTTCGATGACCGCCCCCACGGCCGGGCGGTGGGGGTTTGCCTTGAGTTCAGCCACCTCGGCGACCACCAGCAGGTTCTCCAAAAGATCGGAGATGCCCTGCTTCTTCTTGGCCGAGACGGGGACGCAGACCACATCGCCACCCCATTCCTCGATGAGCAAGCCCAGATCGGCAAGCTGCTGCTTGGCCCGCTCCGGGTTTGCCTCAGGTTTATCGATCTTATTGATGGCGACCACAATGGGCACGCCGGCGGCACGGGCGTGATCTATGGCCTCCACAGTCTGGGGCATGGCGCCATCATCGGCGGCCACCACCAAAATGGCGATATCGGTTACCTGCGCCCCCCGGGCCCGCATGGCGGTAAATGCCTCATGCCCCGGGGTATCCAAAAAGGTGATCTTGCGCCCGTCGATCTCCACCTGGTAGGCTCCAATATGCTGGGTGATACCTCCCACCTCGGTGGCGATTACATTGGTCTGGCGGATAGCATCCAGGAGGCTGGTCTTGCCGTGGTCAACATGTCCCATGATGGTGACCACTGGGGGCCGCGGTTGCAGGAGTGCGGCATCTTCTTCCAGGAAGCGCTGGTGGCTGGCCATCTCCTCGGCGGGGGCCGACCGTGGCTTCTCCTGGGCCTCATGGCCAAAGTCTGTGGCCACGGTGGCCGCAGTGTCGTAGTCGATGACCTGGTTGATGCTGGCCATAACGCCATTCCTCATCAACTGCTTGATGACCTCCACAACGCTGAGCCCCAGAAGCTGGGAAAGCTGGTTAACCGTTAATGAAGAGGGAATCTCGAGCTGGCGCTCGGTCTCGGATTTGGATTTGGCAGCAGAGGGTTGTGGCCTATCCGCCGCCCCTGTACTCCTAGCCCGTTTGACCGCCGCCCCTGTGCTCCTAGCCCGTTTGACCGCCGCCCCTGTGCTCCTAGCCCGTTTGACCGCCATCCATGCCTCCATTTGACATAAAAATCATGAGCCAGAAGTGCTGCTCAAACATTCCACAACGTCGCTAGCCCTGCGGGGAAGGCTTTGTCCGAACTCGGCAAGCTGCCTCCGATTCTGGGGGCTGATCTTAGTCCGCAGGGCGTATTCCAGGCGGTCCTTCTTGAGTCCCATTTCCCAGCAATCCTGGGTGGGACACAGGTAGGCGCCCCGCCCCGCCCTCCTCTCCGTGAGGTCCACCTCCACCTGCTCCTGGTCGATGCGCACCAGGCGGATGAGCCCGCGTTGTGCTCCCGTCTGACGACAGGCAATGCAGGTGCGCTGGGGCACATATTTGAGCCGCAGAGGCTGTCTTCTAGCTTCCCTCATACTCCTCATGCTCAATCGGGATGGTGCGCGCCCGACGCCCTCCCGCAGCCTGGCCAGCCTCCTCCTTGCCTGCGCTGCTCCTGGCATCACCCTTCCTTCTCTTCTTTTTCCCCTTAGTACTGCCCCCTCCGCGTCTGGAGCCCATAATATCCTCGGCAAAGCGAAGCTGAGGTTTCCCCGAAGGCACCTCAGCCACTGGAATTTTCACAGGGATAATGGTGACTTCAGGGGCTATTTCCTCCTTCGGTGCCTCCTCCTCGACCAAACCCGTCAATTCCAGCTCCAGGGCTGCCTCTACGGGGATGGGCTCCCCGGCCTCAGGCTCCAGGGCTGCCTCTACGGGGATGGGCTCCCCGGCCTCAGGCTCCAGGGCTGCCTCTACGGGGATGGGCTCCCCGGCTTCAGGCTCCAGGGCTGCCTCTGCGGGAGTGGGCTCCTCGGCTTCAGCCTCCGGAGCTACCTCCTCCGGAGCCGCTTCCTTTACCAGGGCAGCCTTCTCCGCTTCAGCTGCCGAGGCTGGCTTGATATCGATGCGCCAGCCGGTTAGCTTGGCCGCCAGCCTGGCGTTCTGCCCCTCCCGGCCGATAGCCAGCGAGAGCTGCCTATCGGGGACCACGACCTCGGCCGTGTTCTCCGCCTCATCTATCTGGACGCTCAATACTTGGGCCGGGCTGAGGGCATGGGGAATAAAGGCTATCGGGTTGGCGTCCCACAGAACCACGTCTATCTTCTCGCCGTTCAACTCGCTGACGATGTTCTGGATGCGAATGCCCCTTAGCCCGACGCAGCACCCCACGGGGTCGATGCCCGGCTGGGAGGTTGACACCGCCACCTTGCTCCGATATCCCGCCTCGCGGGCTATGGCCTTCAGCTCGACAACGCCGTTATAGACTTCAGGGACCTCCAGCTCGAAAAGGCGACGCAGCAGATGGGGGTGGGAGCGTGACACCAATACCTGAGGCCCCTTACTGGTCCTCACGACCTCCATGAGATAGACCTTAAGCCTCTGACCAGGCCGGTAGCGCTCATTGCGCACCTGTTCGACAGAGGGTAGCACTGCCACTGCCCGCCCCAGGTCGACAAGTATCTGCCTGGGCTCCATTCGCTGCACCACACCGCTCACGACCTCGCCCTCTTTGCCGCTGTATTGCTCGAAGATGGCGTCGTGCTCTGCCTCTCTCAGGCGTTGCAGCACCACCTGCTTTGCCGTTTGGGCAGCGATGCGCCCAGCATTGCGCGGCGTGACCTCCACCTCGACGATCTCGCCGATCTGGACGTTCTGATTCAGTTTGCGCACCTCGGCTAGCGCGATCTCACGCTGAGGATTGTCGGGGACCTCAACTACAGCCTTCTGAGCAAAGACCTTGACCTCACCGCTTGATGGGCTAATGGTGACGGAGATATTCTGGTTAGCTACATATTCATCCTTCTTATAGGCAGAGACCAGCGCCGCCTCCACTGCTTCGAGGATCACCTCCCGGGGCAGGTTCTTCTCAGCGGAGAGCTGGGTGATGGCAATGAGAAAATCGCTTTTCATCTCAGCCCGCTACCTCCTCAGGCTCTTGCTGCCCTCCCATGTAACAAAAAAGTGGGACAAACACCCACTCAAAAGAATCCGCCAATCCTAATCGCGCTTATTGTAGCACACTCAGGGCCAGGATGCAAGCTTCTGCCGAGATTTACATCCCATCTTCTAGGAACTGGCTAAAAGCTCCTTAACTGTGGCCACCGCTGTCTCAAGGGGCAGGAGCCGGGCCTCTTTCTGGCCGCGCCCCTTCACCTCCACAGATTGGGACTCCAGGGTCCGGGGGCTTATGGTAAGCCGCAGGGGCAGGCCCAGAAGGTCGGCATCGTTGAACTTCACCCCCGGCGATTCCCTGCGATCGTCAAAGAGTACCTCCCAGCCCGCGGCCTCAAGCTCGCCATATAGCTTCTCAGCGACTGAGATAACCTGGGGGTTATCCATATATAACGGGCACAGATAGATATGGTAAGGGGCCACGGTAGCTGGCCACATAATACCCCGCTCATCGTGGTTCAGCTCCACAATCGCCGCCAGGAGGCGACCGATGCCAATGCCATAGCACCCCATAACAATGGGGTGAGAGACGCCATCTTGATCGAGGAAGAGAGCACCGAGCTTCTCGCTGAGGAAGGTGCCCAGTTTGAAAATATGCCCTACTTCGATACTGCGGGTGGAAAGAAGCTGGTCTCCACATCTGGGGCATGCCTCGCCGGCACGGGCGGCGGCGATATCGGCCAGCAGGTCAACGGCGAAATCCCGGCGGGGGTTGACATTTCTGAGGTGGACATCGGGCTTGTTGGCGCCGGCGACAAAGTTGGCTCCCAGGGTGATGGAATCGTCAGCTACGATCTTGATGCCGCTGACACCTATAGGAGAGGCTGAGCCCGCCACCAATCCCGCCCCCTGAACCTCAGCCTCGCTGGCCAGCCTCAACTCCGAGGCTTTTAAGGTGTTTCTCAGCTTTACCTCGTTTATCTCAAGGTCGCCCCGGATAAGGGCAAAGACCAGCTCGCCATCGGCCGCATAGAACACGGCCTTCAGGGTACGGCTTGGGGGCACCCCCAGAAAGCCCGCCACCTCGTCGATGGTCTTCATGCCCGGGGTAGCCACCTCCTCCAGGGGCAGGGGGTCTTCATCAGCAGCTTTAGACTTAATGCTCTGTGCCTTCTCCACATTGGCCGCATAGTGGCACCGGTTGCAGTGGATAACCACGTCCTCGCCGCTATCGGCGATGACCATGAACTCGTGGGAGTCCTTGCCCCCGATAGCGCCGCTATCGGCCTCGACCAGAAGGGAGGACAGGCCGCAGCGACTATAGATGTCGCTGTAGGCCTGGATCATCTTACGATAGTTTTGATCCAAGCCCTCCTCATCGGCATCCAGGCTATATAGGTCCTTCATAGTGAACTCGCGGACCCTCATCAGCCCCCCCCGGGGACGGGGCTCATCCCGGAACTTGGTCTGGATTTGATACAGGAGCAGGGGCAGGTCACGATAGCTCTGCACGTTGCGGCGCACCATGTCGGTGAGGACCTCCTCATGGGTGGGGCCCAGGCACAATTTGCGCTCCCTGCGGTCGCTGAGGGTGAACATGCTCTTGCCAAAGGCGAGGTGACGCCCCGTCTCCTGCCACAGCTCCAAGGGCTGGAGAACGGGCATCATCAACTCCTGTCCCCCGGCCCGGTTCATCTCCTGCCGGACTATATCCTCGATTTTCCTCAGCGCCCGCCACCCCAGGGGCAGGTAGGAATAGATTCCCGACGCCACCTGCTGGATCATCCCCG
>JAUVWM010000160.1 GCA_030604105.1 Dehalococcoidaceae bacterium | reverse complement strand
TCTCGACAGAGACTACCGTGAGCTCGGCATCCAGGCCACGCCATTTGTCGGTTATGATAGCCTCAAGTACCAAACCATCATCGCCGGTTTGCTTGTAAACGGCCAGCCACTGCAGACAGCCTCGCCGGGCCAGGAGACGGAGGTTGTCCTGCTGGAGACGCCTTTCTATGGCGAGATGGGAGGGCAGGTGGCCGATAGCGGCGAGATCCGGGGCCCCAGGGGCGAAATGACGGTGGCCCATACCTTCAGGCCTTTGCCCGACCTGATTGTCCACCGGGGACAGATCAGCCGGGGCGAGCTAAGTGTGGGCGACAGCGTTGAAGCCGAGGTAGATGCGGCACGCCGCCTTGACATCGCCCGCAACCACACCGCCACCCACCTCCTCCAGGCTGCCTTGCGCCAGGTGCTGGGAGAGCATGTCGTGCAGCGGGGCTCGCTGGTGGCCCCAGATCGGTTCAGATTCGACTTCTCGCATCTGGGGGGCATCACCGCCGAGGAGCTCGAAGCGGTGCAGAGGCTGGTCAATGAAAGGATACGCCAGAACCTGCCGCTGCGGCCCAAGATGGCAGCCTATCGGCAGGCTGTGGCCGAAGGCGCCATAGCCCTCTTCGACGAGAAGTATGGGGACGAGGTCCGGGTGGTGGAGATCGGCGAGCCCGCCATCAGCGCCGAGCTGTGTGGCGGCACCCACGTCTGCTCAACGGGAGAGATAGGCTCTTTCCACATCGTCAGCGAGGGCAGCATCGGGGCTGGGCTACGCCGCATCGAGGCCGTCGCCGGAAGGGGGGCTGAGGCCTTTGTCGAGGGGCAGCTCTCCATCTTGGAGACCATCAGCCTGGAGCTGCAGACCTCCTCCGCCGAGGTGCGGGATAAGGTATCGGCACTGCTCGCCGAGCTGGCAAGAGAGCGCAAGCGCTCCCTCGCCTCGGAGCGGGAGCTGGCAAAGAAGGCAGCAGAATCTCTGATCGATCAGGTGAAGCTGGTGGACGGGGTGAGGGTGCTGTCAGCGAGGGTCTCCGCTTCCAGCATGGAGGCGCTACGTGAGATGGGCGACCTGCTCCGGAACAGGCTGAAAAGCGCTGTTATTGTTCTAGGCACGGTCTATGGTAACCGGCCCAACTTTGTAGCGGTGGTAACCTCAGATTTGGTGGCTCGCGGCTTCAACGCCGCTGAGATCGTGAAGAGGGTGGCCGAGATCACGGGCGGCAGCGGTGGGGGCAGGGCTGAGCTGGGCCAAGCCGGTGGCAAGGACAAGGATAAGCTGGATGAGGCCCTGCGCCAGGTGAAAGATATAGTCCGGACACCCTGACCCGCTATACCGCGGGAAAGGAGGCAGGGATAGCACGCATTCTGGGGCTGGATGTGGGAGAGAAAAGGATAGGAGTGGCCGTCAGCGACCCTCAAGGGCTTATAGCTACACCTGTGGCCGTGATCGACAGGGTGGAAGCGACGGGCGATGTCATGGCCATTTTGAGGCTGGTTCGCCAGTATGAGGCGGAGCGTATAGTGGTCGGGCTGCCCCGCTCAATGGACGGCAGCATCGGCCCTCAGGCACAAAGGGTCCAGGGTTTCGCCATGATGCTGGCTGGGCACTCCGAGGTTCCCGTGGAGCACTGGGATGAGCGCCTATCAACGGTGGCTGCCGAGCGCATGATGGCGGATGCTGGGCTGAAGGCGGCCAAGCGAAAGGCAAAGCGCGATGCCGTGGCAGCAGCGTTCATCCTGCAAGGCTACCTGGATAGGGGGCAAGGCCCCGGGCCATGACGAAATATGTAGGTCTTATTGGCTATCCCCTGAAGCATTCGATCTCGCCTGATTTCCAGCAGGCGGCCTTCGATTATTATGAGATCGACATCCACTATGAAGCCTGGGAGGTGGAGCCGGGGCAGCTGAGCAGCGCGGTGGCAGGGATACGCCAGCCCCGGAATCTGGGGGCGAATGTGACCGTGCCCCATAAAGAAGGGGTGGCATCCCTCATGGACGAGCTTGAGGAACCAGCTCACGAGATAGGCGCAGTGAATGTCATAGTCAAGCGGGGGGATAAGCTTATCGGCTATAATACCGATGCTGATGCCTTTCTGAGAGCGCTGCGCCAGGAGGCCGGCTTTGAGCCCCAGGATAAGCGGGTTATCCTCCTCGGCGCCGGGGGCGTAGCCCGGGCGGCAAGCTTTGCCCTAGTCAGAGCCAAAGTGGGAGCACTCACCATCGTCAATCGCACCTTTGAGCGAGCAGAGGCGCTGGCATCTGACGTGAGAGGAAGCCTGAGCCAGAGGCAACGATTGAGCCTGGCCCGCTGGGGCGACGCCGAGCTGGCCGAGGTGCTGTCTAGCTGCGACTTGATGGTCAACTGCACTTCAATAGGCATGAAGCATAGCCCTGAAGAGGGCCGGTCGCCTGTGGCAGCCGAGCAGATCGCCGGAGGCGTCCTGGTCTACGACCTGGTGTATAATCCCATGGAGACGCCGCTCCTGGCCAGCGCCAGAAAAGCAGGGGCAACCGTCCTCGGCGGGCTGAGCATGCTGGTCTATCAGGGGGCAGCCGCCTTCGAGCTGTGGACGGATAGAGAGGCGCCTCTTGATATAATGTTCGAAGCCGCCAGAGGGGCCTTGGAGCGATAAGATGTTACGTTTTCTCACCGCAGGCGAATCTCACGGCAAGGGGCTGGTAGCAATCGTTGAGGGGATGGTCGCCGGCCTGCCCCTCAAGGAGGAGGACATAGCCCGCGATCTGGCTCGGCGCCAAGGAGGATACGGGCGCAGCCCCCGCATGGACATCGAGCAGGACCGGGCTGAGATACTATCCGGGGTGCGCCACGGGCTCACCATGGGCAGCCCCATCGGCCTCCTCATCCCCAACCGCACCTGGGAAAGCTGGAGCACGATAATGAGTGTTTCGCCGGTCCCGGAGGATATCGAGCCGGTGACCAGGCTGCGCCCGGGACATGCCGATCTGGCCGGGGTCATCAAGTACCGCCTGGATGATGTCCGCCCCGTGCTTGAGAGAGCCAGTGCCCGGGAGACAGCGGCCAGGG
>JAUVWM010000054.1 GCA_030604105.1 Dehalococcoidaceae bacterium | reverse complement strand
GTTAAGGAGATCGCCACCAAAGGCAGCTGCTCCTGGGCGCTGATTACGACGATGGGCTGACGCTCCCCCGTCTCCTCCTCCGCCCACCCCTCGGGGACGGTGACGGCAAAGCCATAGGTGGTGTTGCGATAGAGGCCGGCTTCCTCGTCGGCGCAGGCGCCCCCCAGGGCGATGACCAGGCCCAAAAGCAGCCCGATCGGAATGAGCCGGCTCAAAATCCTGTTCATGGCGCTAACTCTCCCGTCCCATTTGGGAGCGTTGATAGGCCTTTAGCAGCTCGTCCAGGTCCCCGTCCAGCACCGCAGCCGCGTCGCTGGTCTCATACCCGGTGCGATGGTCTTTGGCCATCTTGTAGGGGTGCAGCACGTAGCTTCGGATCTGGTTGCCCCAGCCGGCAGCCACGTGTTCCCCCTTGAGCCTGTTCCTTTCCTCCGCCTTTTTTTCCAGCTCCAGCTCCAAGAGGCGGGCATGAAGGATCTTGAGGGCTATCTCCTTGTTCTGGAGCTGGGAGCGCTCGCTCTGATAGGAGACCACCAGCTTGGTGGGCAGATGGGTAACCCTGACCGCGGTGCTGGTCTTTTGCATGTGCTGGCCCCCAGGGCCGCTGGCCCTGAAGACGTCGATCCTGAGATCTTCGGGGGCTATCTTGATGTCCACCTCCTCCTCGGCTTGAGGCAGAACCTCCACCAGGGCGAAGGAGGTGTGGCGAGCATGGTCAGCATCGAAGGGGGAAAGGCGCACCAGCCGGTGCACTCCGTGTTCCGATTTGAGCCAGCCATAGGCATATTCACCCGCCACCTCGACGACGGCCGTCTTTATCCCCGCCTCCTCCCCCGCGGTTACCTCCAGCACCTCTGCCCGGTAACCACGTCGCTCCGCCCACCTGAGGTACATCCTGAGCAGCATCTCAGCCCAGTCCTGCGACTCGGTGCCCCCGGCGCCAGCGTGCAGGGCCAGGATGGCATCTCTGGCATCATATTCGCCCTGGAAGGCAAGTTGAAACTCCAGCTCGTCAAGGCGGGAGGCCAGCCCATCTATCTCACAGCGGGCCTCCTCCTCCAGGGAACGGTCGCCCTCCTCAATACCCAAATCCACCAAAGCGGCCAGCTCAGCTATCTTGGCCTCCATCTCGCGCCAGGGCTGCGCTTTCCCCTTGAGATCGGCAAGCTTCAGCATGGCGCTTTGGGCCCGGCCTCGATCCTGCCAGAAGTCCGGCCGGGCTGTCGCCGCCTCGATATCGGCGATCTCCCGCTCCTTGGCCTCGATGTCAAAGAGACACCGTCATGCTTCGTATGCGAGCCTCAAGCTCCTGTAACCTGTTCCTTATCTCCTGCATCTCTTCCTCCGTGCGCGTCTAGGTGAAAAGCCTCCCCTGATGGCCTGCCTCGGCAACCAGACCCGGCTTAAGCTTGCCGCCGGCTGCCAGGTGGGCGAGGCGGCTGGGCTCGGGGAGGCGATAGCCGCGACAGCACTCCTTCGCCCAGTAGATGGCCGTTTCCAGGTCTATCTTGTGCCCGATGGAGATGTAGATGGGGCTGACCCCGGCTCTGCTCCGCAGCGCTGCCCCCACAGTCTCATCCCCGTCCTTAAGCTCGGCCCAGGAGCCTGCCTCCGCCCCCACTGGCCCGTGTCGGCCACACAGTATGGACTTAGCACAGCCTATGGTGGGCCTGTCCAGAAGCAGCCCCAGATGGGAGGCAAGCCCCATCCGCCGTGGGTGAGCTACCCCCTGGCCGTCCACCAGGATAAGGTCAGGAGTCAGCGTCAGCCTCTCGCAGGCAGCCAGGATCAGAGGGGACTCACGAAAGGACAATAGCCCGGGTATGTAGGGAAAGCTGAGCCTGCCTTGAGCCACCTCGGTCTCCACCACCTTCAGCTCGGGGTAGCTCAGCACCACCACTGCCCCGGTTCCGCCACCACCCTCCAGCGATATGTCCACGCCGGCTATCAGCCGGGGACCTGTGACCTCGCTCCTCCTCGATACCTGTGCCGCCAGCCTTCGCTGAATCTCCCCGGCCTGGCGAGGATCCACTTGCCAGCCGTGCAGATGCTTCGCCTTCACCCCCCGATTATAGCCTCATCCGTGCCTGGTGACAAGCGGCTGGCTATTGACAGCGGGCAGGTTATGGAGCATAATAGCCCGCAGATAACTTAGGGTAGGATAATATGGTAAAGATTCGGCTACGGCGGGTGGGAACGAAGAAGAGGCCCAGCTACCGGGTGGTGGTGGCCGATGTCCGCTCTCCCCGGGATGGCGCGTTCATCGAGATCATTGGACACTATAATCCCCTCACCGACCCGGCAACTGTGGTCATCGACGATGAGAAAGCTTTAGGCTGGCTCAGGCAGGGTGCCCAACCTACAGAGGCCGTGACCAGACTCCTGTCTAAGCTGGGGATAATGGAGAAGCTGGCTGGAACCCAGGGCAGGGTTGACTCTACCAGCCACGAACCTATAGAGTCAGCCACCGAGGACTGATATGAAGGACCTTATAGAGTACATCGCCAAAGCCATCGTCAATGCGCCTGAAGAGGTGGTGGTGACCCAGGAGGACAGCGAGGACGGCATCGTCCTCAAACTGCAAGTGGCAGATGAGGATAAGGGAAGGGTCATCGGCAAGCAGGGTCGGGTAGCCCAGGCGATGCGCACCCTGCTCCGGGTGGCGGCAGTCAGGGAAGGCACCCGAGCTTCGCTCGAGATCATCTGAGGGCGAAGCCGGGCCCTGGCCATCCCAATCTCCGACCCAGAGGGGGAGCTGCCATGGCAAGGCGAAGGGGTGGGCAACCAAGAGCTGCCACCGGGAGCGCTGAACCTTTGACCGTTGGTCGGGTGCTTGCCCCCTGGGGCCTGAAGGGAGAGGTGAAGGTGGAGGTGCTCACTGACTTCCCCCAGCGCTTCACCCCCGGGCAGCGGGTTTACATCCAGGGCACACCCCTGGATGTTGAGCGCAGCCGGCCTCATAAGAGGAAGCTGGTGGTCAAGTTCACGGCTGTTGATAGCGTGGAGGCTGCCCAGGAGCTGCGCGGGCGATTCCTAGAAATCCCCCGCTCTGAAGCTTGGCCCCTGCCCCCGGGAGCGTATTACCACTTTGAGCTCATCGGGCTTGAGGTATGGACCACCCAGGGGGAATCGGTGGGGAAAATCGCCGACATATTGGTCACGGGGAGCAACGACGTCTATGTGGTCAAATGTCCCGCCGGGGAGGTTCTCATCCCCGCCATCGAGGATGTGGTCAAAGCTGTGGAGCCTGACCAGGGGCGGGTGATCATTGAAGCCATCGAGGGATTGCTTGAGAAGTAGGTCGCCGCTGCTCCTCGGACGGGCCCATGGCCAAAGTGAGCGATAGAGACCAGGCCGAGGGCATGAGGAGGCTGTTTGCCCGAATTGCCCATTGTTATGATCTGGGAAATAAAGTCATAAGCCTCGGTCAAGACCGCGCCTGGCGTAAACTAGCCCTGGCCCCAGCTCCGAGAGACGGCCTGGTCCTGGACATAGCTACCGGTACCGGCGAAATGGCCCTCGATCTGGCCCGCGGCGGCAGCAAGGTGGTCGGGGTTGACCTCAGCCAGGAAATGTTGAGCCGGTGCCGGGCCAAGCTCTCCCGAAAACGGCTCCAGCCCATGATCGATCTCCTCCAGGCCGATGCCCTGGCCTTGCCCTTCGCTGACGAGACCTTTGACTGCGCCACCGTGGGTTTCGCCATGCGCAACGTGGACTCCATCCCCGCCTGCTTTGCCGAGCTACGCCGGGTGCTCAAAGCCGGGGGGAGGGTCATCTGCCTGGAACTGACCACACCTCGTGGCCGCCTCGTTGCCCGGCTCCATCGACTCTATCTGCAAAAGGCGTTGCCCTTTGTCGGGCGCCTGCTGGGCAGAAAAGAGGAGTACATCTATCTGGCGAACTCCCTGGTCCATTTCCCCATGGCTGGGGAGCTCAAGCGAATCATGGAGCAGGCAGGACTGAGTCAGGTTACATACCGGCTGCTCAACCTGGGCACGGTGGCCATTCATACAGGCAGGAAATAGGGGGGCTGTCGGCCTCTAGAGCCTCTTTTTTCGCCTGCGCTCCGCTACCTTTAGCCGGATGAGCGAGCGGCGAAGCGTTGCCTCACCCTGGGCCAGATCCATCTCCGGGACATGGGTCTTGAGCCGCTCTTCAGCCCGGCGCTTGGCCTCCTCAGCCCGGACAACGTCGATCTCCTCGGCGCGCTCGGCAGCGTCGGCGAGCACTATAACCTTGTCCGGGCGCACCTCCAAAAAGCCGCCGGAGATGGCCAGGTATATCTCCTCCCCGTCCTTCCTTATGCGCAGTTCCCCCGGCTGGAGCGCGGTCAGCAGGGGAGCATGATGGGGAAGAATCGCCAGTTCCCCCTCGATCCCGGGAGCCACGACCACGTTCACATCATCTGAGTAGACCATGTGCTCGGCGGTTACGATCTCAAGCCTGAGGATGGACATCCTGGCCCCTCCAACTACAGACTTCTGGCCTTCTCCACCACCTCCTCTATCCCCCCCACCATGAAGAAGGCCTGCTCCGGCAGGTCGTCGTGCTTGCCCTCCAGGATCTCCTTAAAGCCGCGCACCGTCTCCTTGACCGGGACATACCTGCCTGGGGTCCCGGTGAAGGTCTCGGCGACGAAGAAGGGCTGGGACAGGAAGCGCTGGATGCGCCGGGCCCGGGCCACGGTGAGCCTATCCTCCTCGGAGAGCTCATCGATGCCCAGGATGGCGATGATATCCTGGAGGTCCTTATAGCGCTGCAGCACCCGCTGCACCCCCCGGGCTACGCCGTAGTGCTCCTCGCCCACGATGTGGGGGTCGAGGATGCGCGAGGTTGAGGCCAGCGGGTCCACGGCGGGGTATATCCCCTGCTCGGCGATGGCACGCTCCAGGGCGATAACCGCATCCAGGTGGCCGAAGGTGGCGACTATGCCGGGGTCAGTGTAGTCGTCGGCGGGCACGTAGATGGCCTGAAACGAGGTGATGGAGCCTCGCTTGGTGGTGGTGATGCGCTCCTCCAGTTCCCCCATCTCGGTGGCCAGGGTGGGCTGGTAGCCCACCGCCGAGGGCATCCGCCCCAGAAGGGCCGATAACTCCATCCCGGCCAGGGTATAGCGATAGATGTTGTCGATGAAGAGCAGCACGTCCTGCCCCTCCTCGTCGCGGAAGTACTCGGCCACGGTCAGCCCGGTAAGCCCCACCCTGAGACGCACCCCGGGGGGCTCGTTCATCTGCCCGAAGACCAGCACCGTCTTCTCGAGCACGCCCGAGGCCTTCATCTCAAACCAGAGGTCATTGCCCTCGCGGGACCTCTCCCCCACCCCGGCGAAAACGGAAACACCGCCATGCTCGGTGGCGATGTTGCGGATGAGCTCCATGATGATGACTGTCTTGCCCACACCAGCGCCGCCATAGGCTCCCACCTTCCCCCCCTTGGTGAACGGGGTGATGAGGTCCATCACCTTGAGCCCCGTCTCCAGCATCTGGGTGGTGCTCTCCTGATCCTGGAAGGAGGGGGCGGCGCGGTGAATGGGCCAGCTCTCCTTGGCCTCAACCGGCCCCAGATTATCCAGGGGCTGGCCGAAGACATTGAACAGACGCCCTAAAGTGGCCCGGCCCACGGGCACGGACAGGGGGGCTCCGGTATCAACGGCCTCAACCCCCCGCCCCAGGCCATCGGTGGGGGACATGGCCAGGCACCGGACCCAGTTATTGCCCACGTGCTGCTGGGCTTCGAGCACGATCTTCTCCCCGTCCCCGGAGATCTCGATGGCGTTGTACAGCGCCGGCAGCTCTTCGGGGGGAAACTCGATATCGACCACGGTTCCGATTACCTGGGCTACTTTGCCTTTTGCCATTGCCCCTCCTCTGAACTGTTAGACTACTGCCCCCTCAGGCAGCGAGTTACTCTTTTCGACCTGGAAGATCCCGTCTTCACCTGTGCCCGAAGGGACACAGTTTATCGGCATAGGCACAGAACACGCAGCAGGCATCCTCAGCAACGACCACCTGACCACAACCATCACAGGTATAGAATGGCTCACATTTGTCCTGTGGGATCTCCCGCTCCTGCCTGTGGCCGCAGTGGGGGCAGGTTAAGACAGCGAACTCCTTCTCTGCCATCGCTTCTCCCTCCTTAACGCGTTACTCCACCGCCCCTAGGCAAGGGCGGTCGCTCCCCCGATGATATCCAGAAGCTCTCTGGTGATCATCTCCTGGCGTGTCTTGTTATAAGTAAGGGTTAAATCCTCGATAAGCTCGTTGGCATTTTCAGTGGCGTTGCGCATGGCCACCATCCGGGCCGACTGCTCGCTGGCGATGGACTCCAGGATGGCATGATATAGCTGCATCTCCACAAATCGGGGCAGAAGCTCGGCCAGCACGGCGCTGGAGCTTGGCTCGTAGATATACTCCACATTCTGTCCCGGAGGTATGGGGGCCGGCTCCACGGGGAGCAGTTGCTCCAAGACCGGTCTCTGGACCATGGTGGTGACGAATCGGGCATAGACAAGATAGACCACATCGACAAAGCCGCTGGAGTAGTCGTCGATGACCACCCGGGAGATGGGCAGGCTGTCGAGCAAGCTGGGCCGGTCGCCGAGCTGTGTGAACTCGGCACGAATCTCCTGCCCGTAGCGGGCCATGAAGTCACGTCCCTTGCGGCCCACGGCGATGAGCACCTTGGGTTCGGGCCTCTCCAAGAGGAAGCCCGCGGTCCTGCGGTTGATATTGGCATTGAGCCCGCCGCACAGGCCCCGATCCGGGGTGATGTGCACCATGGCAATGCGGTTTGCCGGCCTGCGCTCAAGCAAGGGGTGCAGGGCACCATCCTGCTGCTGGGCAGCCAGGTCGGCCAGCACCATATGCATCCTCTCGGCATAGGGCCTCCCGGCCAGGCCGCGCTCCTGGGCCCGCCTCATCTTGGAGGCGGCTATCATCTCCATGGCCCTGGTGATCTTGGCCGTGCTCTGGATGGAGCGGATGCGGCGCTTGATTATGCGGATATCGGCCATTCAGTAGCCTCGTTCAGGCATTCGGTTCACCCCACGCTCTGCTTGTACTCGCCGATGGCGGCTTTGAGCTTCGCCTCGGTCTCGGAGCTCAGCGACTTCTCGCTGGAGATTGCCTTTCCTACCTCAGGGTGGCTGGTCTCCATGAAGCGGTGAAACTCGTCTTCCCATCTGGAGATTCCGTCCAGGGGGACATCATTGAGATAGCCGTTGATCACGGCATACAGGATCATGACCTCCTTCTCCAGGGGCAGGGGGACATACTGGGGCTGCTTCAGGACCTCGGTGATGCGCTGACCCCGGTCCAGCTGAACCCTGGTGGCCTGATCCAGGTCGGCGGCGCCGAACTGGGCGAAGGCCGATAGCTCCCGGTACTGAGCCAGCTCCAGCCTGAGCCTGGCTGCCACCTGCTTCATGGCCTTGGTCTGAGCGGCTCCCCCCACCCGGGATACCGACAGCCCCACATTCATTGCCGGGCGAATGCCGGCATTGAACAGGTCGGTCTCAAGGTAGATCTGGCCGTCGGTGATGGAGATGACGTTGGTCGGGATATAGGCGGCCACATCCCCGGCCTGGGTCTCAATAAAGGGCAGGGCTGTCAGCGAGCCGCCGCCGTATTCCGAGGCATACTTGGCTGCCCGCTCAAGCAAGCGGCTGTGAAGATAGAAGACATCGCCGGGATAGGCCTCGCGCCCCGGCGGACGGCGCAGCAGCAGGGAGATTTGGCGATAGGCCCAGGCGTGCTTGGAGAGGTCATCGTAAACGATGAGGGCATCCCACCCCTGTTCCATGAACTCCTCGCCTATGGCGCAGCCGGCATAGGGGGCCAGATACTGCAAGGCGACGGAATCGGCGGCATTGGCGACCACCACGATGGTGTGCTCCATCGCCCCGTAGCTCTCAGGGTGGCCACCGCCTGGGCAACCTTGGACACTTTCTGGCCGATGGCAACATAGATGCACACCAGGTCCCCGCCTTTTTGGCTGATAATGGTATCCAGGGCGATGGCTGTCTTGCCCGTGGAGCGGTCGCCAATGACGAGCTCACGCTGGCCCCGGCCAATAGGGATCATGCTGTCTATGGCCTTGATGCCGGTGTGTACCGGCGTATTCACGGGTTGGCGCATTACCAGGTTGGGGGCTACCCGCTCCACGGGGCGGGTCTTATCGGCCTTGATCGGCCCCTTGCCGTCCACGGGCCGCCCCAGCGAGTCAACCACTCGCCCGATAAGCCCCTCCCCCACCGGAACCTCAGTCACCCGGCCGGTGCAGCGTACCTCGTCCCCCTCCTTGATCCCCATCCAGTCGCCGAGGACGATGGCACCCACGCTGTCCTCCTCCAGGTTCAGCGCTATGCCGATAACACCGTTGGGGAATTCCAGCAGCTCATTGTACCTGGCTCCGGCCAGCCCGTGAATGCGGGCGATGCCGTCTCCCACCTCAATCACGGTGCCCACATCCACCATGGTCACCGCGGTGCCGAACTGCTCGATCTGCTGCCTGATGACCGAGGTGATATCCTGTCCCCGAGTTGACATCTACATAACCTCCAGCCTCATTCTATGTGGGCCCGGCCTCAATCAGGCTCCTTCTCAGGGCCTTTAGTTTGCTCCGGGTGCTGCCGTCGATCAGCCTGTCGCCGAGGCGGGCCACAATCCCGCCGATGATCTCCGGATCAATCTCGGCGCTGAGGACAATCTCTCTATCCGTGACGGCCTCCAACCGATCCTTAAGCCTTTCCCTGTCCTCATCATCCAGAGGTATGGCGGTGGTAACCTCGACATGCTGGATGCCGCGATGCTCATTCACCAGGCGCTCATATTCCGAGGCGATCTTACCGGCTATCCCCAGCCGGCCTCTGGCCACCAGAAGATAGGCCAGGTTCATGGCCAGGGGGCTTATGCCGCCCAGCACCTCATCCAGAAGCCTCATCTTGTCGCTCAAGCGAAGCCTGGGTGTCTCGAGCATGGCGATGAGCTGAGGCTCGGCCATGGCCTGAGCGATACGTCTCAGGTCGGAGAGCCACCCATCCAGCTCATCTCTCTCCAGGGCGATGCTGAAGACCGCCTGGGCATGGCGTTTGACCG
>JAUVWM010000071.1 GCA_030604105.1 Dehalococcoidaceae bacterium | reverse complement strand
TCCCCCTCCCCGACGAAGTAGGTCAGGCGGCCGGTACTGTCCTCCCACTCATCGGGGGCCTGGAAGCCCTCTATGGCAATAGTGTGGCTGGTATACTCATCGGCGTAGAGGAAATCGTCATACAGATAGAGCTGGTGGGCTGACTCCGACGGGCTGGAGTAGATGAGGACCAGAGACCAGCCGGCGTATGACCAGTCATCATCGGTCACCGCGTCCACGCCACCGACGGTGATGGTGTAGGAGCTGCCGTCACCACCGGCGCTGATCTCGCTCAGCAGCGAGGTCACATCGGCCTTGCCGGAGTAAGCATAGCTGCCAGGCTTGTTGGGCAGTATCCACCACTTGCCGGCATCAACCTCGTTTACATCGCCGCCGTTGACTTGAAGCGTAACCTCGGTGTCGGCATCCTCGTCCTCCCACCACGCCGACCAGAAGAGATAGGCCAGCTCTATCTGGGCGTCAGCCGGGAGCTCACTCTCGTCGAAGACGGCATGCTTCTCGATGGTGGCGCTGCTCTGGGAAAGAAGCGTGTCCCGGATGCCAGTGGCGTCGTGGTCGGTGTCCACCATCAGGCTATTGCCCAGAACCCGGTAGTCCCCGTAAACGGGGACGACCCGGTCATCCAGCATGCCTTTGCTTACATAGGCCTCGGCTGTAGCCAATTTACCAGTATCCAGGTCGGTCGCCGTGACGGTGACCTTATAGGCCGCGCTCTCAACATCCCAGGATAGGTAGATGTCACTGCGGTTGGTCCTTATCCAGGCAAAGGCGCCCCCGGGGTTCTGGGCCGGGGTGAAGTCAAAGGTCAGCTGCCTCACCGCCGGATACTCGGTGCCCGGCGTGAAGCCACCCCCTGGATCACCCGGGAGAGGCAGGTCCTCAAATTTCACCCTCGGCTGAAAGTCCCATATCAGGGCTGTACCCCCGCGAATGGAGGCCTGGTCGGGCTCGTCGGTGGTAATGCCGGAGGCTGACCCGGCAACATAGCTGAAGCCGGCGGGCAGCCAGACGGCTACGCGCTCTACCTTTAAGTTTCCCGCCGAGCCATCGTAAGACAACTCGACATTGTAGCTGCCATTGCCCCCACCGAAGCCGGAAGCGCTCTGGACCACCGCAAGCTCCTGGTGGGGCATCATCCCATTCTCATCGGTCTCTATATCGCCAAGGAGCCAGACACCCTCTATGGTGACATCCACCTGCCTGCCGTTTATCTCACCCTCCAGGCTGTAGCTCACCTGGTCGCCCGGGTTCTCGGGCAGCTCCAATCCACCCTCGCCATCGTCCAGCCGAATCCTGCTTAGGGCGTCCTGTATCCCAGCATCGGCGGCATAGAACTCGAGCGTCTTTGCCTCGTGCATCTGAGCCGCCCTCAGGCTGGTGCCGGCGAGCGATAGGACGGGCACAAGCAGGACTATACCTATAGCCATCAGGATTAGAGCCCAAACCAGCGCCTGTCCCGATTCACTCTTACTGAATCCAGTATGCCTTCTCATCATGCCTCCGCCGGCACCCTACCTCCGGCTAGGAAAGGGGCCTGGGCACAATCTCATATGTTCTGGCCGCGGTCTCCTGGCCAACCTGGGCCACTATGTGCACGCTCAGCACCTTACCATCCCAGCTGCTAGTGGCCTCTGCCGGGTCAATAGATCGAGCCAGGAAGGTGGTTGCCTGGAGAACCCAGTCACCGCCATCAAATGTGAAGTAATCCCGCCTCAGCTCCTTGAGTCCCTCAGGGGCATCCTCCAGGGTGTAGGCAACCCGGTGTGAGCCGCCGTCCCAATCCGTCCATTGCAGGGCGATGAACTCGCTGACCGGGGTTTGGGGGTCATCAAGCATAACCTGCTGTGCCATGACGGCGTCGCGCTTGACCCAGAAGCCAACGTTCTGCACCTGCCCGATGGCAGTCATGCGGTTGGCATTGCCCTTGCTGAACGTTATCAGTTGAACGGTGGCGGTCGAGATGGCAGCCAGGAGCACCGAGCTGATAGCCAAAGCCACCAGCAACTCGATCAGACTGAGCCCCTTTCTGTCCCGGAGGATCTTATTCATGTTTCACTTTGTAGCCTTCGGCGGTGAGCAACGGCTTATCCCCGTGATTGACCTCGATGGTTATCTTCTGAAGGCCATCGTCATTCTGAATGCCATCGCCTCTAATATCCAGGCGCTCGGCACCAGTTGAGAGGGAGTAGCCCGCAGGAACGGCGATACCCACATCGTACTGTGGAGGGCTATTGATGTCATCGTAATCGGAGCGTATGACATATTCCAGCTGAGCCTGACTCAGGTTCTCAGCGATAGTCCGCTCCTGGTCAATGAGGGCAGCTCTGGAGCTGACAGCCAGCCCCTTGGAGATGACAATCCCTACCGTTGCCAGAATAGCCGCGGCTATCAGGACCTCAACCAGGCCGAAGCCAAGCTGGCCCCTCTTCATCGCCTTCCCCGGCGCCTTGAATCTCTTACCGCAGCCGGCCATGACCGCTGACTCCTCCTCCGCAATCAATCGGCAAACTGTCACCCAGCACCCTACACGCTGGCAGTCTGTCTCTGGAGCTATCATGCGCCCCCTCCGCCGATCATGCCATGTGGCTAGCGCCTATTTTGGCTCGGGCATGCCTCCAAATTCAGCCGAGGTACGCCTGCAGGTTAAGCTGGGGCAGGCCCGCAAGTCTCTCTGGGTGTATGCCCAGGCAAAAGCAGGGTAAGCTTGACAAGGCGCTCTGGGCTGCCCCATACTATCCCAAAGACCGATGTCATCGGCGATGACCAGCTAGACACCAGAGATCTAGAGGCAAGGAGGCTTCGGAATGAAGGGTCTTAAAAAGCTGTTCAGCCCAATTAAGATTGGCAAGATGGAGCTGAGGAACCGCATCGTCATGGCCCCTATTGCCACGGACTATGCGGCATCGGACGGCACCGTGACCGAGACGCTGATAGATTATCTCGAGGCCCGGGCCAGGGGCAGGGTGGGGCTCATCATCGTGGAGGTCACATCCGTCGTCGGCACCGCGAAATACATGCCGAACCAGCTGGGGCTCTGGGATGACAAGTTCATCCCGGGCTTCACCGAGCTGGCTAAGGCAGTCCATGCCCACGGAGCCAAGCTGGTACCGCAGATCATACATCCCGGCCCTGAGAACTGGTCCTTCATGAGTGGGGTGCCCTCGGTGGGCCCCTCCCCCGTTTTCGACCGCGTCAACAAGGAGGTGCCCCAGGAGCTGAGCCTGGAGGAGATCGAGAGGATAATAGAGGACTTCGGCGTGGCCGCCAGGCGGGCCAGAGAGGCCGGACTGGATGGCGTGGAACTTCACGCAGCCCATGCCCACCTTCTGGTCGGCTGTTTCATGTCCCCCGCCCGCAACAAGCGGTTTGACGCCTATGGCGGCTCTATAGAGGAGCGCCTCAAGCTCCCCGTGGAGATCATCAAAAGGATCAAGGCCAAGGCTGGCCGCGATTTCCCCATCATCCTGCGAATCTCCGGCGATGAGATGGTGCCCGGCGGGCGAACCCTCCAAGAGACCCAGTATATAGCCCCCATCCTGGCCGAGGCGGGGGTAGACGCCTTCCACGTATCGGGCGGGGTCTACCCCGAGCTCAATTGGTGGATAATCCCCCCCATGGGCACTCCCCTTGGCCTGAACGTTCCCTATGCCGCCGCGGTGAAGGAGGTGGTGAAGGTGCCGGTAATAGTGGTCGGCA
This sequence comes from Dehalococcoidaceae bacterium, assembly GCA_030604105.1. Classification (GTDB taxonomy): domain Bacteria; phylum Chloroflexota; class Dehalococcoidia; order JAUVWM01; family JAUVWM01; genus JAUVWM01. Next base: position 3,486 of record JAUVWM010000071.1, on the reverse strand, counting down.
GGATCAAAGACCCTCTGCTGGCCGAGCATATTCTGGAGACGGGCAAGGCCGATCTGGTGGCTATGGCACGGCCCCTCCTGGCTGACCCTGAGCTGCCGAAAAAGGCCGAGGAGGGAAGGCTCGATGACATTGCGCCCTGCATTGCCTGCGGCGTCGGCTGCATAGCTGTTCGAATGGAGTTGAAGCCAATGACCTGCGTCATCAACCCGGCTCTGGGCAGGGAAAAGGAGATGGCCATCACCAGGGCAGAGAGGCCCAAGAGGGTGCTGGTGGCCGGCGGCGGCCCGGGAGGTTTGGAGGCGGCTCGGGTGGCTGCCTTGAGAGGCCACCAGGTCACCCTGTGCGAGAAAGGGCCTAAGCTGGGGGGGCAACTCATCCTGGCTGCCGTACCCCCCTTCAAGCAGGAGATAATCCTGGCCCTGAAATACCTCGCCACGCAGGCAGCAAAGGTCGGCGTCAAGATAGAGCTGGGCACCGAAGTCACCCCCCAGCTTGTTGAGGAGCTCAAGACAGATGTGGTCATCGTGGCTACCGGTGCTGCCCCCTTTATCCCTGATCTTCCCGGGGTGGAGAAGGAAAGGGTGCTCACCGCCTGGGATATCCTGGCCGGCAACGCCGCTCAGGGCGCCCGGAATGTGGTCGTCATCGGAGGGGGCATGGTAGGCTGCGAAGTCGCCGATTTCCTGGCTGACCGGGGAGATAATCTGATGATCGGGCGCAAGGCGGCGACGGTTATCACCAGGCAAGCGGACGTGGCCTTGGACATGGTGGCGGAGGCAAGGGCCTTGCTCTTGCAGAGACTGCGGGACAAGGATGTCGCCTTCCTCACCCAGGCCACAACCAAGGAGATCCTGGATGACGGGGTGGTGGTCGTTAAAGATGGCGAGGAGATGACGCTCAGCGGCATAGACTGTATCGTCCTGGCCCGGGGGGCCAAGCCCGTCGACGAGCTGAGCGACAGGATCAAGGATAAAGGGGCTGAGGTCTATGTCATCGGAGACGCCAAAGAGCCACGAAAGGCCCTGGAGGCCATAACCGAAGGGGCAGAGGTGGGACGAAGGATCTAGGGGGAGCCATGAACCTTTCTCACCTCCTCAAGCCATGAGTTGAGCTCCCGGTAAAATGTGAGCGAGCTTTCGTCAACCACCCTCCCCATATTGCGCGCCTCCAGGGGATGGTACAGCTGTTCCTCGCCAACAGGTTTGATGGGAAGCAGCGTATCGCTGGTGCCGTCCCATTCCTTGTTTACGGGGAGCCCCAGTCCCTCCAACGCCCGGTCTACAGTGGCATCGACCAAGACGAGCTTTCCCTCGATGTCCACTTTCAGGGCGAGGTGAAAGCTTACGGGCATGGCTTTAGCCAGCTTCCTGAGCTTTGGCGGATAATCGATCTCAAACTCATCCCACCTAAAGGGGTAAATGGCGTACAGTACCAGCAGGCCCAACCTCTGGTATATGTCGCCCAAAAGCATGTGCTTTGGCGTGCATGAACCCTTTCCCAGCCTGAGTATTTCCACATATCTGGCGGCATCGTTAAGCTCAGGGATCACAGCATAAGGGATGTCTCTTATCCTCTCATAAATAGCCACTCTGGCATCTTTAGCGGTTTTCCCCTGCGCCCATCTGTTGAATTCTTGCTCGATGACTTCAGACATCCGAGGTCCCGCCGCCAACTCAGTTGAGGCCCAGGCTTACATTCGGCTGCCGGCAGCAACAAGCCTATTCTCCCCGGCCCCCGTTGTCAAGCGGCGGCCGTTTGCGGTGCCGTCCAGGCTCCTCTCGGGCCTGATACCGCTATCCCCAGAATAGTGATAGAATAGAGAGGGCCAAGTTCCCAGGCGCTTGGCCCTGATACTCCAGACAAAGGGGTGTTTTCCCATGCTATATGACTCCGGGGGCAGGATAGGCCTCAGCTACAGGATGAACCTCGCCAGCCTCAAGGATTACGCCTTTGAGATGGGGCCAATCAGGCCGCCGAGCGAGGGGCAGGATCGCTCCCTGCTGATACGGGCAACCAGAAACTGCCCCTGGAGCCGATGCGAATTCTGTAGTGCCTACAAAGGGCAGCGCTTTGAGTACAGGAGCGTGCCGGAGGTAAAGCAGGACATAGATATAGCCAGAGCGCTGAGCGGTGAAATAAAGTCAGCATCGTGGAGGCTGGGCTATGGGGGGAGGATAAGCGATGAGGTGGTAAGGGCGATAGTGCAAGGCAATCCCGAGGTCTATGACAAGCGGTTTGTAGAGCCTGAAGCGTTGGCCGCCAGGCTGGGGAGTCTGGTGAGTGTATCGAACTGGCTGGGCTCAGGTGCCAGAACAGCATTTCTCCAGGATGCCAACAGCCTCATAATGAGAACCCCCGAGCTGGCCGAGGTAATAAGGTACTTGAAGGAAACTTTCCCCAGTATCGAGCGGGTTACCTCCTATGGCCGGTCAAAGACGGCAACCAAGAGATCCCTTGCCGAGCTGAGAGAGTTACATGAAGCCGGCTTATCAAGGTTGCACATCGGCCTCGAATCTGGCTGCGATGAAGTGCTGAAGGACATGCAAAAAGGGGTGACCGCCGAGGAACATATCACAGGCGGGAGGAGGGTAGTTGAATGTGACATATCCCTATCGGAGTATGTGATGCCGGGGCTTGGTGGCAGAAAATGGTCAGAGAAGCATGCTCGGGAGACAGCCAGCGTTTTGAACCAGATAGACCCCGATTATATCAGGATCAGGAGCTTGGCAGTCAGGAAAAATACGCCGCTATCCCATAAACTCGAATCAGGAGACTTTGAGCCGCTAACGGAAGATGAGGTTGTCGCTGAAATAGGGTTATTCATTGAGAATCTGGGCTGTAATTCCTACGTGAGCAGTGACCAGATGTCAAACCTCCTGTGGGAGATTGAAGGTCAATTGCCCGAGGATAAGCAGGCGATGCTGAAGGCCATAGACCAGTACAAAGCCATGTTTCCACAGGAGAGGCTGAAGTTCAGGCTTGAAAGGCGCCTGCGCTCCTATTTGGCTGTTTATGGTGGGTTAGATCGGGGTTTGGGCGAAAAGGTGCAGGAGGCATTTGAAAGTATCCAAAAAGACTCGCCCGATGCCAGAACCAGCGCTGATCAAGCAATATCAGCTCTAAAGGATGGCTTTGTATAGGAAGGCTCAAATGCACGGAGAAAACATATATGTCATTGGGAGGCCGCAGCCGTCGATTGACACGGGCAGCAAAGCTGGATAAAATCAGCGCGTCGAAACCTCAGGATGCGGGCACAAAAGCGAGGCGGTAACTCCCCAAAAAATTGCGGCAGTTTGGCTTATGTTGAAGCCGAAAGTGGGCCGTTAGCTCAGGGGTAGAGCACCTGACTTTTAATCAGGGTGTCGTGGGTTCGAATCCCACACGGCTCACCAAGCCCACTCCAGATACGAAATCGGGGGGTTCCTGAAGGGGAGCCCCCCTGATTTTCGCCCAGGTTAAGGTGTCGAAATTTCTCCCTCTCGCGAC